>JBAYWK010000001.1:0-245487 GCA_041674105.1 Minisyncoccota bacterium
ACAAACTGCTCGTAAAAAGTTGCCGTTGGTGAACTTACACTACTGGTATCCGGAGCCACAATTCCATTGAGGCCCGTCTGGGCATACGATACCCAATCACCTAACGGTAAGGTTCCCCAGACCGCTGGAACAGAGCTCAACACAACTGTCGGGGCGCCGACAAGTGAGAGGTGTGGAACATCCACACTTTCGCCAACTCCATCGCCGGACTGAAAGCTGATCGTCGCCGGCAACGCCGGCACGGAAAGAGCAAAAATCACCAAAAACAACGAAAGAATCTTTGAAAAATTTTTCATTTTTCTCCTCCTACCCTCTCATTTGAATTTTTTTTGAAGAGGGGGATCTAAAAATTTCTAAAATCACTAGAAAATCACAGATCTCCCTCTTCAATACTCAAAGAACTATATCAGGTATGTATACCATATTTAAATAAAAAAAGCAAGTGTTTAATTGTGGATATTATGTGTATATAAATTTCCAGATATTTTACAGAAAAAGAAAACCCCGCAGTGACTCTGATACTTCAGATAAAATCTGACGTCAAAATCTACCGCGAGGTCTATGTGGGGAGTGTTTTAAACCCTATTTTTGTTGCGACTAAACAAAGCCGTCGCCAGAAGACCTCCTCCGATGAGAAGGAAAGTTGCCGGCTCCGGAATTGGAGCTGGGTCTGGGCTCGGATCAGGATCTGGATTTGGTCCGGGACCGGGGTCTGGGTCTGGGCCAGGTGGTGGAATAGGTGGAGGATAATATTCCTCCCGAATTTTGGTCAGTGTGATGACCATGTTCTTTTTCCTATTCCAGTTCACCTCTTTCTGTCCGGAATAATAAATGCCTTCCACCCTATATCCGGTCATTAAATCCAGACTTACATTCTGCATAGCTATGTTAGTCAGAATCTGACCTACAAGCTGAAAATCCATACCTTGGTCATCTATCTCAACGCCGTCCAAAGGAACAGTGATGAAGTAGAAGACCCCAAAATGATCCTCTATAGAAAAATTTTTCAAAAATGACCGAAGTTCTTCCTCTTCGGTCATTTTATTCAAAAAATTTTCACCACCATATGATGTAATTACCGGTCCGGCCAAGGCCAGACCGGAAAAAATCAAGAGACAAAGAACGAAAAAAGTATTTTTCATTGTATCTTACCTTTCCTACCCTCTAGTATAGCATATATAAACAAAAAAATCAAGTAAATACTTGATTTTTTTGTTTTTGGATCTATCCTTAGACATATTTAGTACCCCATTCCACCTATATCTGGATTAGGAGCTTTTTCCTCTTTTGGTTCTTCAGCTATGGCTACTTCAGTAGTTAGAAGTACAGCCCCAGCACTTGAAGCATTTTGAAGTCCTGTTCTAGTGACTTTTAGAGGATCTATGATTCCCTCTTTGAAAACATCTTCTACTATTTTGTCTTTCAGTGCATCGTACCCACCATTTTCTTTTGTAGCTTTAACATACTCTAAAATGATTGAGCCATCACCTTTACCACAGTTTATAGCGATTTGTTTCAAAGGCATTTCACAAGCATTTAAAATTATTTCATAACCAATAGTATACTCATCTGTTCCAGAAATTTTACTTTTTTTAGCTAGAAGCTCTTTTTCAAATTTTACTCGAACGGTCTGAGATGCTTTTACTAAAGCTACTCCACCACCAGCCACTATTCCCTCTGAAATAGCGGCTTTTGTAGCATTTACCGCGTCTTCTATTTTTAGTTTCAGATATTTCATTTCTGTTTCTGTCACAGCTCCTACTTTTATGACAGCTACTCCACCTGAAAGCTTAGCGATTCTTTCTTCCATTTTTTCTTTATCAAATTTTGAAGAAATTTTCTCTATTTGTTTTTTCAGTCCTGAAACTCTCTTGTCTATATCTGCTTTTTTACCCTTTCCACCAACTATCACTGTGCTATCTTTTGTAGAAACTATTCTATCCACTTTACCCAAAACAGAAATATCTACAGTTTCTAGATTTAAACCAACTTCATCTGAGACGAGAGTAGCTCCCAAGACCACAGCTACATCAGCTAACATATCTTTTTTTCTATCTCCATAACCCGGAGCTTTTATAGCTAGGATGTTAAAACCTCCACGAAGTTTGTTTAAAATAAATGTAGTCAAAGCTTCCCCGTCTACATCATCAGCTATTACGACTAAATCTTTTTTACCTGTTTTAGCCAAAGATTCAAGCAAAGGCAATATATCCTTTATAGCAGATATTTTTTTATCAGTTACAAGAACCGGAACATCCTTGTATTCTGCCTCCATTCTCTCTGTATTGGTTATCATATACGGAGAAATATAACCTTTATCAAACTCAAGGCCTTCTACCACCTCGGAGACAACTCCAGAGACTTGAGATTCTTCCACAGTTACAACTCCATCCTTTCCTACTTTATCTATAGTATCGGCAATTATTTTACCAAGCTCTTCTGACTCTGCAGAAATAGTAGCCACTTGTCTTATTTCCTCTTTAGTTTTTATAGGTTTTGATATTTCTTTTAAAGCTAAAACAACATCTTTTGTAGCAGATTCTATACCTGACCTTATTCCCATAACTCCGAGACCCATATTTGTATGCTTCATACCTTCTCCTATAATAGCTTGAGCTAAAATGACAGAAGTGGTTGTGCCGTCTCCAGCAATATCATTTGTCTTGCTTGCTACTTCTTTTATTATCTCTGCACCCATATTTTCTACGGGATCTTTCAAGACAATTTCTCTAGCAATAGACACCCCATCATTTGTAATAGTTGGAGCACCAAAAGATTTATCCAAAACAACATTCCTACCTTTTGGACCGATCGTTACTTTTACGGCATCAGCCACTTTGTCTATACCTCTCTTTAAAGCTCTTCTAGCTTCCTCGTTAAAAATTATTTGTTTAGCCATAAATTTATTTTAATATTGCTAATATATTATCTTCTTTTATTAAAAATAAATCTTCTCCATCTAGATTTATATCTTCATAACCATATTTAGAAAAAGCTACTGTGTCACCGACTTTGACAGTAACAGGTATCAATTTTCCATCATCGTAAGAACCAGGCCCAACAGCCAAAACCTTGCCTTGCTCTGATTTTTCCTTTGAATCAGACTCTGGAAGGATTATGCCGAAAGAATTCTTCTTTGAAAGTTCTTCTTTTGTAAAAGGTTTTATAAGCACACGGTTTCCAAGAGGCATGATATTTACAGCTTTCTTAGAAACTTTATTTTTTCCTTGTATTTTTTTCATACCTTTAATTTGTTAGACTGATAATACTTATAAATGCCTAAACAGTATATGCACACAAAGTTTACTAGTCAACTAATAAAACATTTGCCTATTTTTGACATTTAGGTATACTATGTAAATCATGAGTACGGCTCATATAATTTCGTATGTACAGATTATACTATCTCTCCTTCTTATTGGAGGTATTCTACTACAACAGTCTGACGCAGGCTTAGGTGGTGCTTTTGGGGGTGGTGATGGTTTTTCTTCTGGAAAACATACAAAAAGAGGTCCTGAAAAATTTATATTTATTTCAACTATTGTAGTAGCTATACTACTATCAATAACCTCTTTCAGTTTACTTCTATTATAAGCATTAACTAGCGAAAGCTTTATAAATTAATTTTGTGAATAAAGAATCGTTTAAAGCGATTATAAAGAAAAGGTGGAAAATCCCATATTCAGAGACAATATCAAAGACTATTGGTTCGTTTTCTCTTACAGAAAAAGTTATCTTCTATTTATTTATATCTATATTTATAATAAGTAGTGTTGTGATGTTATGGAGAGTAAATGAATCTTATCTAGTAAAAATACCGACTTATGGAGGGACTCTCACAGAAGGAATAGTTGGCTATCCGAGATTTGTTAACCCTCTTTTATCTGTTTCTGATATAGATAGAGACCTAACTTCTCTTTTATACTCTGGCTTAATGAAAGTAGATTCAGAAGGAAACTTGGTCCCAGACTTAGCGGAAGACTACTCAATATCAGAAGACGGAAAGACATATACTTTCACACTAAAAGATGATCTGTATTTTCATGACAATCAACCGATTACTGTAGATGACATTATTTTCACTATTGAAAAATCAAAAGATCCTATAATAAAAAGCCCTAGAAGAGTAAACTGGGAAGGTGTTGAGGTTATTAAAGTTGATGAAAAGACAATTGAGTTTATACTTAGACAAGCATATTCACCATTTATACAAAACACTACAATAGGAATACTACCAAAACATATATGGAGCGGTGTAAGTAGCGAAGAATTCCCTTTTAGCCAGTTCAATATAAACCCTGTCGGATCTGGACCATACAAGGTTGACTCTATTGTATACAGTGACGGAGGACTCCCTAAGGAATACAAACTAACCTCATTTAAAAAATATGCTTCTGGAAGACCATACATAACACATATAAATATAAAAACATATGCAAATGATAAGGACTTGACTGATGCTTACAAAAAAGGAGATGTAATATCTATATATGGAATAAGTCCACAACTTTTAAGCGAGTTGAAAATACCGGAAGGAGACTTGAAAACCGCTCCCCTTCCTAGGGTTTTCGGTGTATTTCTAAACCAAAACTCAGCTCCAGCATTACTAAGAAACGAGGTCAGAGAAGCTCTAGATATTGCCACAAACAAAAAAGAAATTATAGATACTGTTTTAGGTGGATATGGACAACCTATAAGTGGCCCAATACCTCCAAAAACTTTAGACCAAACAGAATATACTTTTGATGAAACAAACATTGAAAGAGCCAAAGAACTACTTGCTTCAAACGGTTGGAAGGAAGATGAAAATGGTATATTAGAAAAAACTTCCGGAAAAGAGAAAATTAAATTGACCTTTTCAGTATCCACATCAGCTTCACCTGAATTGAAAGCCACAGCTCAAATGCTTCAAGCCGAGTGGCAAAAGATAGGCGCTCTAGTAGACATAAAAATATTTGATGTTGGTGACCTAAATCAAAATATAATAAAACCAAGAAAATACGATTCTTTATTATTTGGTGAAATAATAGGAAGAGACTTAGACCTTTATCCTTTTTGGCATTCATCCCAAAGAAATGACCCTGGTCTAAATGTTTCTATGTATACGAGTGTAAAAGCAGATAAAATATTAGAAAATATAAGAGGTACTGTGGATCCAGAAGCCTTAGAAAAATTGTACACAGATTTTACAAAAGAAGTATCAAATGATAAACCAGCAATATTTCTTTATTCACCTTATTTCATTTATATAATGCCAACTTCTATACATAATGTTAAACTCGGACAACTAACAACACCATCTGAAAGATTTGATGGTATAGAGAATTGGTATATAGAAACAAATAGCGTTTGGAAAATATTTACAAAATAAATTATAAATAATCTTATTAAAATGGAAAACACAAATACGCAAGAAACGAGAAGAGACACTGGACCATCCAGAAGTAGAGGGCCCTCTAAAAGATCTTACTCTAGAAGAGACATCCCTTTAAAAATGACTAGAAAGACCAACGATATAATTCCTAGTGCAGGAGATAATATCCGTATTATTCCCTTAGGAGGAGTAGAAGAAATAGGAAAAAATATGACAATGATTGAGTATAAAGACGACATCATAGTTATAGATATGGGATTCCAATTTAAAGATGATGATACTCCCGGAGTGGACTATATTTTACCAAACACAAAATACCTAGAAGATAGGAAAGACAAAATAAGAGGGGTAATAATAACTCACGGACACTTAGACCACATAGGAGGTATTCCTTATATAATAGATAGAATCGGAAACCCACCTATCTATACCAGAGCTTTAACTAGCGTAATGATACGCAAGAGACAAGAGGAATTTCCTCACCTTCCAAACCTTGATATAAAAGTCGTGGAAAAAGAAGATAAGATACTTTTGGGAAACTTAAAAGTTAGATTTTTCTCTGTGACTCACACTATTCCCGACTCTATGGGACTTATAATAGAAACGCCTTTCGGATCTTTAGTGACTCCTGGAGATATCAAACTAGACCATGTGGACGGAGTGCCCACAGAAGCCGAAGAAAAAGAATACAAGCAATTTGAAAAAGAAAATGTTTTGCTTTTGATGATGGACTCAACAAATGTTGATAACCCAGGATTTTCTACACCAGAAAGACTAGTCCATGAAAACCTAGACAACATAATAAAAAATATCCAAGGAAGATTAGTTATTGGAACTTTTGCATCACAGTTAGAACGTGTGATGAAAATAATTCTAATTGCTGAGAAATATGGGAAAAAAGTAGTGGTTGAAGGACGAAGTATGAAAAACAATATTGAGATTATCCGTAATATGGGAATTCTCAATGTTAAAAAAGATACTATTATCACTACAGACGAGATGGAAAACTATCCACCGGACAGAATCGTAGCTTTGGCTACAGGAGCCCAAGGAGATGAGTTTGCAGCTCTAATGAGAATGTCAAACAAGACTCACAAATATTTCAAAATAACACCGAGAGACACAATCCTTTTGTCCTCTTCTATTATCCCTGGAAACGAAAAATCTGTCCAAAAGCTAAAAGATAACTTAGCAAGACAAGGTGCAAAAATAATTCACTACCGTTCATCTGATGTGTATATTCACTCTACTGGGCACGGAAATAGAGGTGAGCTTGAATGGCTACATAGAAAAATAAAACCTAAATTCTTTATGCCGATGCACGGAAGTCATTATATGCTTAGGCAACACGAAGATTTAGCAAAAGGTGTTGGTATGCCAGCTGAAAACATAATTGTTCCAGACAATGGGAGTATTCTAGAAATCCAAGATAATGGAACAAAATTTGTTAGATTGAAAGAACAAGCTCCTAGTGGAATGGTTATGGTTGATGGTTTTTCTATTGGAGATGTCCAAGAACTTGTTATGCGTGATAGAAAAATGCTTGCCCAAGATGGTATGTTTGTAATTATTGCAAGTATAAATACTAAGACAGGAAGATTAAAAAAATCACCAGACATTATATCTAGAGGATTTGTATACCTCAGGGAATCACAAGACTTATTACAACAAGCTAGAATAATAATAAAAAAGAGCGTAGAAGAAACTACCAGAGGAATGAACCCTATAAACTTTGATTTTGTAAAATCTACAGTTTCAGATAATGTCGGAAGGTTTCTATTCCAAAAGACAGCTAAAAAACCTATCGTCATACCAGTTATACTCGGAGTATAATAAATATTTCTTTTTTAATTATATCTTTTAAGATACAATATATATTGTATGGGAAAAATCGTATCTATTTTAAGGCAAAGTAAATTACTAAATGTAATTTTTATTTGTCAGATATTTTTATCTTTTCACTATTACCTAATAATATATATAAACTCTTCTTTTCTAGATCAGTTTTTTACAGAAACTCAAATCAGTAGTTTATATATCATAGGTTCAGTCTTAAGCATATTCGTACTCCTTAACATATCAAAGCTCTTAAAAAAAATAGGAAATTATAAAACAACTTTATATGGAATAGCGTTAGAAATGATATCTATCTTAGGTCTAACTCTGTCTTCAAACCCTTTCCTAATAGCTCTATATTTCACTATCACTCAAATAGTAAACCTAACAATCTTGTTTAACCTTGATATTTTTCTAGAAAGTCTCTCTACAAAAGAAGAAGACACCGGAAGTATAAGGAGTATCTATCTTACCGTATCAAATATAACTTTAGTCATAGCTCCTACTATAGCCTCTTTCCTCATAATCCAAGATACTTATTGGAGAGTTTACGCAACCTCTTTTCTTTTTATAATTCCTCTATATATTTTTATAAAAAGATATTTCAAAGATTATAAAGACACAACCGAAAAACATATAAAAATAAGAGAAACTATAAAGGAGTACCTCCGTGAAAAAAAACTTTACAATATATTTATAATATATTTTTTACTTCAATTTTTTTATGCTTTTATGGTGGTTTATACTCCAATATATTTACGAAACATTGGTTTTGCTTGGTCAGAAATTGGAATTATGTTTACAATAATGCTTTTACCTTTTGTCATCTTTCAAATACCTGTAGGAAACTTGGCGGACAACAAGTATGGAGAAAAAGAATTTATGACAATAGGACTCATTATTATAGGACTAGCTACAATGTCTATGGGCTTTATAACCACACAGAGTTTTATTATTTGGACATCTCTTTTATTTATGTCCCGTGTAGGGGCAAGTATTTTAGAAATAACAGCTGATAGCTACTTCTTTAAACAAGTAAATCAAGAAAAAACAAATCTAATAGGTTTCTATAGAATAGCTAGACCTTTATCATTTGTCGTTGCTCCTATAGTCACAACTATTGCTTCTCAATTTATTCCACTTCAATATACTTTCTTGGTCATGGGAGCCTTTATGATAATAGGCGTAAAATATAGTCTTTCAATAATAGACTCAAGATAAATTAAGATAATATTTTTAGAATTTCTTCTAATTTTATTTCAGCCACATCTATAACAGAATCAGCTCCTCCATAGTACATAAGAATCTTTCCGTCTCTCAAAACAGCGCCACAAGGAAAGACAACGTTGTTAACTTGTCCAGTTAAATCGTGCTCATCTAAAGGAGAGAAAATATAATCTGTCGTTCTAGATAAGACAATAGTAGGATCTTTGAGGTCTAGCAAGGCAGCTCCAACTCTATAAACGGAATTTTCTGAAACGCCGTGATACAAAAGAATCCAACCTTTTTTAGTTTTTATAGGAGGAGCAGATATTCCCACTTTTTTACTATCCCACATACCTCTTCTTGGAAGTAAAAGTGGTATATTTTTAAATGAATTTCTTTCGGTAAAAGCTGGAGTCTTCCCATAATCAACACATATATAATTATTTACTCTATGAAAGAGCATATACTTACCTTTAATCAACTCCGGGTGAAGACATCCATCTTTATCGTCTACCCCATCTGCAGTAACCAAAACAGGTTTAGACCAATTCCATTTTCTATCTACAAAATCTTTCTTTGAGATATAGGACATAGCTACAGCTGGAGGAGTTATACCGTTGTACGCAGTATAATAGACATATATTGTATTGCCTATCTGAGTTAGTCTAGGGTCTTCACACCCAGAATTACCTCCAGGAATTCTCTTTTCTTCAAAATACTCTCTAGGAACATAGACAGGATTATCTCCTTTATAAGTTATCTTTGTTCCATTCTTTGTCAAAGCAATTCCCATTACGGAAGTATTATCTTCAGACATCGCCCTATACAAAATACTTATTACACCATTTATATCTATACAAGCAGGATTAAAGATGGCTCTTGATTCCCAAAAAACATCTTTTCTTGGAACAATCAAAGGACCCTTGGTTAGTCTTCTGAAACCACTTTCTTTATGAGGATATTTCATCGATTTTATAAGTGATTCCAAAGAAACTGTGGCCAAAGCTACGGTTGTGTCGGTTGACCCATAATATATATATAAATCTTTTCCTCTGATAATGGCTCCACTTGGAAATATTGTATTTCTGACCATTCCATATATTTCATACTGTTCTTCAGGCACCAAAATTGGACCTTTAGTTTTACCTATTATTTTTAAAGGATTCTTTAAATCTAGAAGTAGGCATTCTATACCAAAAATTTTATTTGAACTCAGATAATTTTGTATACTTGAATAAACTAAAAGCCAGCCATCTTTTGTCTTTACAGGACAACCTCCTATTTCAACATGATCGCCTGGCGATTTTGGAATTGTTAAAATGTGTTTATCTAAATCTTTATACCATTTATTCCAATAATCTTCTGACCAAATATCTTCTATTTTATCAAATTCAGCCAAGGCAATACTGGAAGGTGGTAAATCAGGGTGAACTGTAAGCAAGGCCACATACTTACCATTTATTTTTTCTGGAAACAAAGTCATGGCTTTGGCATTAAACGGTGTGACCAAATGCTTTTCATAAACCTTTTTTAAATCATTGCTTATAGCTAAGCCAACTTTTATACCTTGAGCCGTAAATGGGTAAACAGATAAGGCTGTATAAAAAATATAATATTTAGAACCTATTTTTGTAACTCTCGGGTCCTCACATCCAAATCTTTCCCATTTCTCTTCTGGTAAAATAAACTGTTCCCTTTTAGTAAAATTTATACCATCACGACTAACAGCTTTACTTATACTAGATAAAGAAAAAATATCATTACCCACCTTCTCTGGTAGTGATTGAGCTCTATATAATAGATTTATGCTAGAGCCAACCATTATAGGATTACCATTGAAAGTTGCATAACCTTCAGAAGAATGTCCTTTCTCTGGACCTATTAGTGGGTTCTTTTTGTTTCTTTTAACGATAAACATTTATGGAATAATTATAACATTTTCTCTGAAACTTTTTTCAGATTATATGTTTCTTTTGGAGAATTGACTAGGTGATCTAACAAATCTTCTAGTTTAGTGGTTGCTACACATATAACCTTGTCACCCCCACCATAATATATATATAAATCATCTCCTTTTATTATAGCCCCTGAATTATAGACCACTCCTGGTTTACCATCATTTTCATAATGCATATCGGGTGAAAGAAGAGGGTTTGTTGATCTGTACAATATCTTAGTAGGATTTCCGGCGTCAAGAATCATTGCTCCAAGTTTATATTTATTTGGATCAAACTTATCCATTGCGTGATACAACAGAAGCCATCCCAATCTCGTTCTTATTGGAGGAGGGCCCGCTCCACGAACTTTATTGTCCCAGTATAAATCTCTACCTCCTTTTGGCGGAGAACTTTTTATATATTTAGAATCATCAAAATCATCTAGATCATCTATGTAATCAACCAATATTTTAGGAGAAACTCCATGAAGTATTGCATACTTACCTTTTATCTTTTCTGGAAATAATACCCAGTTTTTATGTACTTCTCCTGGCGGAGAAATAAGTACAGGTTTTTTCCACTTCCAATGACCCCTTTTAAAATCCTCATTACTTATAGATGTAATAGCAATCCTAACAGAATGCCACCCTTCAAAAGCCACATAGATCATATAAATAGTATCGTCAATCTTAACAACTCTTGGATCCTCGGCTCCACACCAACCTCCACCAGAAGTATAATAGCCAGGAGTATATGCTACTGGACCCCTATACATTTTGGAATCGGCCATTCCAAAACCCAAGGATGGTTCAAAAACTGGATAATTTAGCCTTTTTGCAAATGAAACACCGTCTAAGCTCTGGGCATAACCTACTCTAGATATTCCATCTCCTCCCATAGCTCTATACAAAATATGAACAACACCTTCTTCATCAGTGAAAACTGCAGGATTAAATACCGCTTCAGATTCCCATTCATTATGTGGATGAGGTTTTATTATTGGGTTAGAAACACAACGCTTTAATATATCGGATGTTTTTATATGAGGAATTAAAACATCTCTAAAGAGAATAGGGACAGAAATAACTATTATGGAACCTTGGCTCTCCAACCAATAAATATTCATTCTTTCATTTAACACTATTCCTCCTATGCACTTTATATGACTACCTTTCTTATGAGTCTCCAATATAGACTGAATAATAGGATCATCGGATCTCCACAAAACCCTGTTAGAATCATCTTTATCAAGTAAAACAGCACCAATTTGCAATAATATTTTATTATTATGGTTCACAGAAGCATCATACAAAACCAGAACGCCTCTTGGAGTTTTAAATGAACCTATAATAACTATTGGGTCTTCATCAAAGCGTCCACCTCTAGATGTAAAAATCAAACTAGGTAGACTTTTCCAAGTTAATAAATTTTTTGAAGATTGCCTTCTGACAAATAAACCATCTCTAAAAATTTCAAATTCTGAAAGTTTTTCATTATAGAAGACTGTGGCCTTTTCTGAATCTCCTGAATCTAGCTCAGACTTTACATTCCACTCATAACCATCTTTTGATAAAGCTATGATTATTTTTTTATCCTTTTTCTCTTCTCTTATGTAGGTTGCTACTAAACCCCTTGAAGTTCCTGAAATAGAAAAATTTGAACAATGTGATAAGTTTTCTTGTTTCTTATCTTTTTTATTTAAAGTAACTTTCTTTGAATCTGGATGAAAATTTATTCCGTCTGTACTCATTGATATATAGAGTACCTCTTTTGTGCCTTGTTGTTTTTTTGACAACATTGCTACGCAATCACCAACATTAAATATCGCCATTGGAATATCAGATATTTTTTTGGTTTTGGCGATATCTTTTTTCATTTTACCCTATTATATTTATCTTCTAACCTGACAATATCGTTCTCATCAAAATCTCCTTTGGATATTTCTAGTATAACGACTTCCCCACTGGGGGCGGCGATTCTATGTTTAACCCCTTCCAAAATCACAAACTCATCACCAGGACTTGCGGTCTTTACCTCATCACCAATAGTCAAATCTGGGTTACCTGATATAACCCTCCAAAATTCCTGCCTTTTTTCGTGGTATTGCAAACTTAATATCTCACCCTCTTTAACATAGATTAGTTTTACAGTTGAAGGTTCATTGTGTGTAAACATATCAAACGAACCCCAAGGTCGGGTTACATTTACTGTACTCATAAAAACATTGTATCACAACCAAAAAATAAGGGCTAAAATCCGTTCTGTGTATAACTTTTAGATATAATTATCAAATATTTTTATAGTTTCCTCTGGACCAGAAACAGATATAGTCAAGACTCCTGTACTTTTTACACTCTCATCATTACCCCCAGGAAAAAGAGCATCGCCAATAAAAATAATATCTTCTTTAGAGCAACTTAGGACTTCTAGTATTTTGCCTATAGCATAAGCCTTATCTATTCCTTTTGGAGTAATGTCTATAGAGGTAGAACCTCCTATCCTTATTTCAAATTCAGGTATTTCTTCTTTTAAGATTTTGACCATTTCCTGTCTTTTTGTTTTATCCTTATCCCACAACTCTTTTACAGAAAGTGGTGCCTCTTGTCCTCTACCTGAAAAAGTAACTTGTCCCCCTCTGTCTTCTATTATTTCCCCATAAGAACCTTTAAGATCCATATTAAGAGATTCTATAGCTTTATTTAGAGCCTTAAATACCCTCTCCTTTTCCTCTTCAGTCAAATTTTCTTCATACAGCTTACTCCAGTCACTTGTGAGATAATCATATGTATAGCAAGAACTTCCGTTTGTTGGAAATATAAATAAATTTTTCTTTAATTCATTTGAAAAATCTAGTTGTGACAAAAATTGACTTTGAAATTGAGGAAATCCTGCCCCAGATATTACAGCAAAACGATTATTCTTTAAGACTTGGCAGATTTTATGAGACATCTCTTTCTCCAAATCTGACTTGCTTTTAGTCAAAGTTCCGTCCAAATCACAAACTATTACTTTACCTTTTGAATCAGACATAATAATTACATTATAATATTAAATTACATCCACACCTATAGCTTCACTTATTTTTTTAAATCTATCTCTTTTCAAGAAATATACTAATCCTTGATTTATCTGGCTTACAACCTGTGGACCTTCATATATGAGTCCAGTCACAATTTGCACCAGTGTAGCACCAGATCTAATCTTTTTATAAGCATCTTCTGCTGAAAAAACTCCCCCACAACCAATTAAAATAAATCTTTTTTTGTATTTTCTATATATATAAGCCAATAAATCATCTGCTGTATTTTGAAGAACTTTTCCACTTATGCCACCGAAAGGAGGCACCACCTCCTCTATAATATTTAGACTATCTCTTTTTTTTGTAAGATTTGTACATATTATTCCAGAGACTCGGTGTTTATCTGCAATATCTAGTATGGTATTTAATTTATCTAAAGATACATCTGGAGATAATTTAATAAAGATGGGTTTGTTTGTCTCTATCTTATCAAGAGAATAGAGTAATTTTTCCAAGTTTTCTGGTTCTGAAAAAGGTTGTCCTCCTAAGGTATTTGGACAACTTATATTTATAGTGAAATACTGACCTATATCTACAAAACAACCAAAGGCTTTCCTGTAATCTTCTATGGCATTTAAAATATTTAAATTCTCTTTACAATTGGTCATAGCTACACTTGTCCCGACCGGAATTTTAAAATTTTTATCACTTAGATACCTTGAAATAAATTCAGATCCTTTGTTTTTTAAACCATAATAGACGACCAGAGCTTTTGATTTGGGAAGTCGCCAAAGTCTCGGTTTTGGATTACCTTCACAGTAATTTCCAGTAATTGAACCGACTTCTGCAAAACCAAAACCAATAAAAGGTAAGATGTCAGTCAAAACAGCATCTTTATCAAAACCTGCAGCAAGACCTATTGGATTTTCAAAGTCTAGCCCTAAAACATTCTGTTTCAATAAATCATTTCTATAATTAAAACTAATACCTGTTATAAGACGCGAGATTTTGTACTTACCCAATAAATTGCCCAGATATACCATTTTGTCATGAATTACTTCTGGGTCATTTAGAAAAAATATTGGTTTTAATAAATACTTGTACAAGAAAGAAATTGTCCTATTTCTTAGTCTAACTAAATAATCCTTCATATACTATATATTATATACTTTTTAGGATTATTTATGCATTATGAATAACTCTTTGCGGAAAAGGTATTTCTATACCTTCTTTTTGAAAAGCCAACTTTATCCTCTTTCTTAACTCACCTGTAACGTCCCACTGTTTTAAAGGTTTTACATCACCTAGTATTTTTATAAGGATAGACGAATCAGCGAACTCATCTACTCTTAAAAACTTTGGTGGAGTTATTATACTATCTTGCCAAACAGGATCTTTTGCTAACCCTTCCCCTACTGCATTTACCACACTTATAACTTTATCTAAATCAGAAAAATAAGAAACTTTAATATTCAAATTTACCCTAGCGAAATTTTTAGACATATTGGAAACTTTTTTTATTTCCCCATGCGGAATATGGTGAACTGTTCCATCTAAATCCCTCAAAGTTGTCATTCTAAGAGAGACATTTTCAACTAGTCCGCAGGTCTTATCGAAACAAACTACATCACCAACTCTGTATTGATTTTCAATTATTATAAATAACCCAGATATAATATCTCTTATAAGGTACTGTCCTCCAAAGCCAATGGCTAAGCCTGTTATCCCAGCAGCAGCCAAAAGAGGTCCAATGTCCACCCCTGCTTCCGATATGGTCATAAGCAGAGCCACTGTCCAAATAATCAAATATATAGATGTATTTGATATTTGGATTAAAGTATCTTCTCTCTTTTTTTCTGCTTCTTTAGAAGATGTGCCTTGGGGTACAATACTTCTAATAAATCTCTCAATAAATTTCTGAACTATCTTTTGGATCAAAAAAGCTACCAATAATATTGATAATATTATTATCCCTTTATCTCCTAACCAACCATAAAAATCTATTTGGCTAAATTTATTTAAAATATCAATCATATGTACATATACTACTTATGTATATGTATATTGCAACTCTAAACAACTAGATATTTAAATTATATCTTTTATCTATTATAATGTACCTATGAATTCTCAATCAAAAAAAGGGTTCACTCTTATAGAGCTTTTAGTGGTTATATCTGTTATAGGTTTATTATCTTCTGTTATATTATCCTTCTTAAATTCATCTAGAATAAAAGCGAAAGACTCTCATAGACTAATAGAGGTTAGAGAAGTTGAAAAAGCTTTAGCTTTGTATTATGACAAATACGGATCTTATCCTGTCTCAACTGGACCAGGAAACAACTGGGCAAATGATTGTGATCCAGGAGTTATTTTTGTAATACCAGAACTCATAACAGAAAAACTTTTTACAGGAGTTAAGGATTTGAAACCATGTCCTTCTCACTGGGGTTTTAGTTATGGATCCAATGGAAAAGATTATAAATTTCTTATGCATAGCGAAGAATTTGATCTTAATTTAAATCATCTCATAGATCCAGCCACAGATGGTGGATCAAATAAATGTATTGTAGATGGAACAAATATAGAACATTATGGAGTCTGGACTGATGCAGCTAGATGTTGGGAAGAAGCAAAAAATATACCAGGAAATTAAACCTCTATAAACTCAATATCAGAAGGGAGAACAAAGACAGATGGATCAACTACCCAACCTTTGCATGTGTAATCTAAAGATTGACCATAATCAAAAGATTGAGATGTATTTGCCTCAGTTGCACCCTTAGATACTGGAGCTTTATAACCTTGAGAAGTCATATCTGTCCAAGTGTACACGGAAGTCTCATCGCTTATCATATAACTTCTTACTGTCATATTGGCCATAGAGACCTCTGAGACAAAATTACCTCTTACTTTTTGACCTGAAATATAAACAGTTCCATTTGAAGTACCAACACCAGTCGTATGAGAAAATGTACACTCATAATTTCCTCCTTTATTGACCAAATCCAGAACTGAACCAGTAAAAGATTCTTCTGTAGTAGTATCTACATTCCGAGCTTTATCTTCATTACTTTCTGACTTACTGCCGGATTTAGAATAAATGAAAAATCCAATAGAGCCAATAACCAATATAACCAAAAGCCACATAACAATTTGTTTAATCATTTTTTAATTTTAATTTATAACAAAAACTATTATATCAAATTATTGATTCTGAAAAAATATGGGCATTGAAACAGAATCTGCATTTTCAGGCAACCCAGAAGGATTATCTTTCTCAAAAACTAAATAACCAATATCTGAATCAGGATTACTAAATTCAATTTTTACTTCAAAAGGAACATAGTTTTCTACCATCCAATTACTTTTAGCCTGTGCTATTCCTACAGCCAACTCATTACCATCTTCATCTAAGAGTCTTACAGGAAAACTAGCTTCAAAAAACCAATATCCCCTAGCTTCACCCTCTATAATAAGAGGAGAAGAAACTCTCGCTCCAGAAGCTGGAGAAGCGACTTTGAGTAAATCTTTATATTGAAAAACTTCAATTTCTTCTACAAAAAGTTTCTCTCCGTCTCTACACTGCCTAGGATAAGACTCCATAACAGGGTTACCGGCACTGACACACTCAGTAAAACTGGTGACTTGTTTCTTTGGAGTCTTGAAAACATACACTAATAAAAGTGCAATAATAATTAAAATCACGATGTATAAGATTTTTTTCATAACACAATTGTACCACTTATAGTCATAAATTGAAAATCTACAAATGAGAGGTATTTATATCATTTTTACTTACACTAAAGATTCTTTTCTATTAAAGACTTTTTTTAAAGCCTTCTAAAGCCTTCAGGACCTCAACAGGAAGCATAAATACAACAGTATTACTTTGGTCAGAAGACATATCATTTACAGATTGAAGTGTCCTTAGATGAAGTGCTCCGGGAGTATTAGATAGCATCTGTGCGGCTTTTGCTAAATTCTGAGAAGCAGCTAGTTCACCTTCAGAGTTTATGATGACGGCTCTTTTTTCTCTTTCTGCTTCTGCTTGTTTACCAATAGTTCTTTCCAAATCTGGTGGTAGACTAACATCTTTTAATTCAACATTTGAAACCTTTAGTCCCCAAGCATCTGTTTCTTTATCGACTATTTCTCTTATTCTATCTGCAATCTTATCTCTACTTGAAAGAAGTTCATCCAGAGTTACTTCTCCAACAATATTTCTCATTGTAGTTTGAGCATATTGTGATATTGCATATCTAAAATCTTCAACTTCAATAATAGCTTTTTCAGCTTCTGAAACTTTATAATAAATCACAGCATTTACCCTGACAGATACATTGTCCCTCGTGATAGCATTTTGATCTGGTACATCTACAGCTTTTACTCTAATATCTACCTTTTGATAAGACTGTGCAACAGGCCAGACTATTCTCCAACCAGGTTGCATAACAGAAGAAAACTTACCTAAAGTAAATTTTACTCCCCTTTCATACTGATTTATCTGACGAATACTTGAGATAACTAGGAAAAATATAACTAATATTATTGTGTACTCCATATCATTTTATTTAGTGAACAAGCTAATAAATTATTTATAACCTCATTCTAACACAAAACCCGCTATAAAAGCGGATTTTGTGGACTAAACTAGTTTAGTTTGTACTATGCAGCAGATTCTTCTGAAGAAGCCTTAGGCATCCCTTCAGTGGAAACTTTCTCTTCTTGCCCTTCTTCTTTCTTCTTTTGTTCTTCTGTCATAGGATCCATTGATGGATTTGTATTTGTTTCGTCCATAATTTTTATATAAGAGTTAAACTGACAAAGACGACCACATAAGAAACCATATCAAGATAATACTTATTATGCAACCTTTTTTAGGGTTTATTTAAATATCATACTTCCATTTTTAGATTTTATATCTAAAATAAGTTCACCTTTAGAAGTAAAATTATAATAAGAAACATCACTTAGCATACCTACAAAATCACTTTCTTGTGAACCTTCACAATACATCAAAGTAGAAACCATCTGACTAAATGAAATATTTTGACCATTTACTACATACTGTCCAGAAACAGAATTACAATCGGTCTTTGCAGAAAAATTACCATCCTTTGAAAAAGTGATTTTAAAAGAAGAGGGTTTTTCTGGTAAAAACTCTTCACCATCATTGTAATTTGTCTTAGACCATGTCCACTCATGCATACCCAAAGTCATCCTCTGAGGATCAGCTTCTCCAGGAAAATCTTGCACCACTTCCCCAAACTGCATTGATGCAATATCTAATTTTAACCAAATACTTCTACCTAAAGAAGGAGAGGTTGTCATTGCCTCTCCAGGATTTCTGTCCATATAATTAACCACAATAACATCTTTATGATTTGGGTTTTGACTTATTTCTGTAGTCTGAGGAGCTATACGGTCTCCCAATAACAAACCTTGTGACCCTACATAACCATCTTCTTTATTCAAAGCGGCTACGACATAAAAAAATACACCGCTTCCACCTGTTTCTTGGGTCAAAAGAAAAGCTACATCTTCTCTACCGTCTTTATCAAAATCATACTTTACCTCGTTTCCAAAATAACGAGTTATTATTTTTGAAGCTGAACCTAGAGCTGCTTCAACTTCAGAATAACCATCTGAAAGTTTTACAGCTTGTCCGTCTATAATGTACTCTGCATCTTTATATGTTTTTCCTAAATTACCTTCTTTCTTACCGTACATAGTATTGTTTAGTAAAATAAAACCTAAAACAACCAAAATAAAAACTACTACCAATATAACCAAATTTTTAGAACTCTTTTTTTGTGCATCCATATATTTTTTATTAAATTCCACTTTTAATCTCCTCCTTTATCTCTTCATCCTTCTTTTCTATAGTCTTGTTTACTATAGCCTTTTTCCTAGAAAAATCCAATAAAACGAAGACGACGAGACTAGAATTGTTGTCATGATAAACTTATGATAACAAAAAAGACCTTTTTAAAAAGGTCTTTTTTGTTACCAATTTTTACAACACTCCACAATAGATTTGGCAATATTTTTAATCTTTTTATTTGGAGAAATTAGGAAAATCAACCCGAAAAGTAACCATAGGAACAATAAGATAATAAATTCAAAGCCTAAACCATTTTTAGAAGACAAAACAAAATAGATAAACCAAAAAAGTGTTACAAGAAATGGAAATTTGAATACATAATACTTTTCTAGAGCAATAGAAGATATATAGTAAAACAACCCAACAGCACTACCTCCCATCAGAATAGCTAAGGACAGGACATCTACATACTTACCAAGAAAAAACGGGATCAGGAATACAAGCCAAGTACTAGATACAGCAAAACAAATAGCACATAATTTTTTATTTGTAACTTTTTTAATAACGATAAAAAAGATAAAAAATAAAAATAAAACACTAATTAAACCTGTCATAAAGAGAATAATTGAATTATCATTGAGATAACAATTATAAAGCTAAAAGTTATTATTATTCCTTGATAAGGTATTACTTTTCCATCTCTGTATTTAGTTATAGATTTACTTATATAAGGAGAAATAAGTAGTATTATAACTCCCAAAGGCACCCCTGCAAGAAACAGATTGATTGTATAAGTATTATGGAACATAGTCCCATAATCCCCCCAAAAAGAGATATACAGAGGTCCATAATGTTTTATTAGAGGCATTATTGGTAGAATAGCTGAGGCAAAAACAAGAGAGATAATCAAAAAACCTTGAAGATAAAAGTAATTCTTCTTCACAAGTTTATTTGTCCACATAGCCAAAGAGATGGCAAAAGCTCCTATTGTCAGACCAACAACCACAGAAGATACCCCCATAGAAGCAGCCAAGACAGCCAAAGCTCCTGCTCCGGCCGTACACAAGGGACAATGAGCAAGACTCACTTTAGGAATAAAGGCAAAAAGAGCTGATAACAAAAATATTTTTTTCATATTTTTAATAAATCATAAATTCCCCTACCTCACCATCATTTCCTACAGAATATATTTTCCAATCAGAATTTTTAGGTCCTGGCATACCAGGAGAACCAGATGGCATACCTGGGAGAGCAATTCCTTTTATGTAAGGTTTTTCTGCTAATAATTTTTCGACAATTTCTAGTGGTATGTGGCCTTCAATGAAATAACCACCCACAACTGATGTGTGACAAGTTTGTAGGTCCATAGGAACTCCAAGTTTTTCTTTTATTTCCATTAAATCAGGAAGGTCTACAACCTTTACGTTGACACCCTCTCTCTTCATATATTTTGTATAAACATCACAACAACCGCATGTCTCTGTCTTATAAACGATCATTTCTTGACCAGAAAGGGCTGTGTAGGAGCTACTGCCTATAGTATTTTTTTTAGATATGGCATTTGCTCCATACGCAAACCCAGCTAAAACCAGTACAATCAAAAATATTCTTATATATTTTTTATTTTCCATAATTAATTTATTAAGTTTATAAACAAACCAATAAATTAATTATGGAGATTTAGGATTTAAAATCCCTTTAGAAAATAGATATGAATAGTAATCTATTATTATTCTAAATCTGGAATAATTTTTAAATAATTTTTTTGGGGGATCTTTTATAATAAAAACTACAAACAACGGCAAGCCAACTAAAAGTGTCGCTAATAATTGAAAAATCGGATTAAAAACAAAAGTTTTTTGCAATAGAAATATATGTTCAAGTGGATTCAATTGACATACAACATACTCTCCAACATTAAATGTACAATTCAAATTATGGGATCCATGAGGCATCTGTAATAAAATTACAACACCGAAAATAAATATCCACAAAATAGATACTGAAATTAGAACAGAAAATGCAAACTTTGTTTTTATTAATTTATTAAACATTTTTTATAATTTTCGTCGGCGTAACAAAACAGCATTAAAGGCTACTATAACTGTACTAGCAGACATCAAAACTGCAGAAAAAGCAGGGTCTAAAAGTATTCCTTTCCATGCTAAAGCGCCAGCCGCAAGAGGTATAGCAAATATATTGTAACCTGCTGCCCACCAAAGATTCTGTATCATCTTTGAATATGTCATCTGAGATAGTCTAATTATTTTTACAATATCTCTAGGATCATTTCTCACCAAGATAATGCCCGCTGATTCAATAGCCACATTTGTTCCGGCTCCAATAGCAATACCAAGATCTGCTTGAGTTAGGGCTGGAGCATCATTTATACCATCACCAACCATTGCGACTTTTTGATTACGACTTTGCAATTCTTTAACTTTTTCGGATTTTTCATTAGGCAAAACTCTAGCAAAATATTCATCAATATCAAGCTCCGATGCCACCCATTTAGCTACATCTTCAGAGTCACCCGTTATCATGGCAGTACGAACACCGACTTCTTTCAATTTTGAAATTGCCTCCAGGGATTCTTCTCGAATAACATCAGCTAGAGCAATGGCACCTAAAAATGTTTTGTCTTTAATTGTAAATATTACTGTCTGACCTTTCTTGCCAGCCTCATTCACATTTTCCAAAATATCACTCGGTATAGTTATTCCAATACTTTCCAAAAGAGCAGGGCCTCCGATCATGACTTCCTTTTCATCTACTAGAGCTTTTACACCTTTACCTTGTATTGCTTCAAATTTTTTAGGTTCTTTTAGAGATAGCCCCTTTTTATTAGATTCATTTACTACTGCTTTAGCAATCGGATGTTCAGACAAAGCATTTAAAGAAGCTGCTAGTATTAGAGTCTCATCGACTGTATGACCAGAAGTTGCCCACATATCTATAACTCCAAATTCACCTTTAGTTAAAGTTCCAGTTTTATCAAACAGAACAATGTCAATTGTTCTTGCTGCCTCCAAAGCAATTCGTTGTTTTACCAAAAAACCATTATGTGCCGCTTTGGTTGTAGAAATAGAAGCAACAAGAGGAACGGCAAGACCTAGTGCGTGAGGACAAGCAATAACCAAAACGGCTACTAAACGAGCAACAGCAAATGAAACTTCAGCCCCAGCAATGAGCCATGCAATAAGAGTTATAACTCCTCCACCAACAGCCACAATAGTTAAATAAAATGCAGCCCTGTCAGATAAAATCTGAAGTCGTGATTTAGAAGCTTGCGCTTCGGAGACCATGCGCATAATCCCGGCAAGGAAAGTTTTATCTCCTATATTTGAAACTTTTATTTTAAGTGCTCCATCTCCATTTATCGCCCCGCCAATCACCAAATCTCCTTCTTTTTTAAAGACCGGTTTTGACTCACCTGTCATCATAGATTCATTTACATCGGACTCTCCATCCATAATAACACCGTCAGCAGGTATTTTAGTTCCTGGTCTAACCAAAACAACATCACCTTCTTTGAGTTCAGAAAGAGGGATATTTTCTGTTTTTCCATCACGAATAACTTCTGCGGTATCAGGAAGTAGTTTTGAAAGTTCCCTAAGTGCCCCTTGAGCCCCAGACACAGCGCGCATCTCAATCCAATGCCCTAAAAGCATAACAGTGATAAGAGTAGTCAATTCCCAAAATAGTGTTTCCACACCAGAAAATACAGCATACACACTCCACAAATAAGCCGTCGAAATAGCAATAGCAATGAGAGTCATCATCCCTGGCAGACGACCTTCTATTTCCCTCTTTGCTCCAGCCAAGAAAATAGAACCTCCATAAAAAAATACAATGGAACCAAAAACTAAAGGCATAAATGAAAGTCCCGGAAATGTAGGTAATGTCCATTTAAAAATAGTTTTCAAAACATCAGCATACAACAACACAGGAATAGTTAAAATTGCACTTATCCAGAATTTTTTTAGAAACATTGAAGTGCTATGTCCAGCGTGTTTATCGTGAGAGCCCTGCTCTGTCCCTACTTTTTCTTTTTTTGCAGGAACAAGTTGCATTCCACACTCTGGGCACATACCAGGATTTTCTTGTCTTATTTCCGGATGCATAGAACAGATGTATATTACTCCCTCTTTTTCCTTTGTTAAATTATGTTGATGATTTTCCATATTATTTATTATTAGATAACTTATAGACTTTCAATATTTCTTTTATCGCCCTGTCCTCTTCTTTTTGCTTGATTTGGTCAATAACATGAGTAGACAAATGATTTTCAAGAACAATATTTTCTACACCGAGCAAAGCTTTTCTCACAGCATTTGATTGAGTAATTATATCTATACAATATTTATCATTTAAAACCATCTGTTCTAGACCCCTTACTTGTCCTTCTATTCTTTTCAATCTATTGACCAATTGTTTTTTTATTTCAGCTTTCATCTTCCTATTATACCCCCATAGGGTATAATAGGCAAATAAAAACCATTTGACTTTTCTAAGAAAAAGGTATAGAATAGTAGTGTAAGTTATTTGAAATTTAGAAACGGAACCTCTTTTCTTCCCTGTCGGCCAAAGGCCCATAGCAAAGAGAGGGGTAGCTGGTAATTAACTAGCTTATTGTACTTGTCTGTACAATAACTTCGCTTCTCTCAAGATGTAAAGATATGAAAATATTTAATGTTTTGGGATGGGGCATGTTAATTATTATGCTAAAGTTCCTGTCCCCAGAGATTTACTCTGGTATCAAGGGCACCCTCGTAGTGTTCTTTGATACTATACAAACCGTCCTTTCTGTAGGAAAGGACTCGATGACAGCTGGAGTGATACTTCCACAAGTAACACTCCCAAATTAAAAAACGCCCCGAACATTTTTATGTTCGGTTTGTTTTTTAATAGAAAACTTTTACAAAAATATTTTACTTTATTAGTCCCTCCCGCTTCCGCCAAAAGCCCCAAAAACTGCATTCACTACAGACAAGGTAAGGGCAAACAAAAGTGCCCACCAAAAACCATCAACAGTAAACCCTGGAACAATAGTTGAAGCCAGCATAACAAGGAGGCCGTTTATCACTAAAGTAAAAAGACCTAAAGTTAAAATATTAATCGGTAAAGTCAAAATAACAAGCACCGGTTTTATGAAAGCATTTATTGCTCCTAAAACTACAGCCAAAACTAAGGCAACCAAAATACCACTAACATATACCCCTGGTAAAATGTAGGCTGAAATCATTATGGCGATAGCTCCTATAAACCAATTTAAAAATATTTTCATAACCTCATTATACCATAAAACCAGTTTAATCGAATAAGTTCACCAGATATTTATCAATATCTCTCTGGTCCATATCATAGAAATCTATTTTGTTATTATACAAATATGTAGCTAGTTTTACTCCAACAAACCTCCAATGCCATGGTTCATAAACATAATAATCATTGCCTTCTGGATAAGAGAGAATGAAACCAAATTTGTAAGCATTTTCCTGCATCCATTTATAAGCTTCAGTTTTATCAAAACCATTTAGCTGGCCTTCTAATCCTGTTGTAATAAAATCTGCAGTAGTTCCCATTTGATGCTCAGAGTACCCTTGATCAGCTGAAAAAGAATTTGCAGAGCCGGCACCAAATGTCACAGTGTAATAAGACTTAAGAGATTGTTGTTCAGAAAAAGATCTATAAGCAGATTTTACATAAAGTTTTATATTATTGCTTTTTGCACTATCTAACATAAGTTTCAAATACGGCCAGGCTTCGGACATGAATTTTTCGGTCCTTGAAGAACTATAAGCATACTCTGTGGGGATTTCTGTAATATGAGCTGGAGCATAGTTTTCATTTAAAAAATATACTTTGGAATATTTTTTTAAAAGTTCAGGGTCAATTTTAGACAGTTTTTCCAACGTTCCAACTGTACCAGAAATTGTTCCTACAGTCTGCTCTACTCCCCCAACCTGATTTTTAACAGCATCAACATTTTTTTGAGTACTGGAAAGAGTGTCAGAAAGTCCTGTGGCCTGTTGTTTTAAGTCTGTTATATTTTTAGAGACTTCGCCAAAATTTTGACTCAGAAAATTTGTTGTAGATGCCAATTCAGAATTTATAACTAACACCCTATTTGTCAGACTTGAAATTTTGAAAAATTGAAAAATAGACAACCCGCCAAGTAGTATAAACACAATAAGTGCCGGAATGATGTTTGGAAGATTATGTTGTATATATTTTTTATAATTCACTCTTATATTATAACACTTAAATCTATTAGCATCATAATAAAAAGGCGGCCCGCAATTGAGGGCCGCCTTTAAACTAAATAACAAACCTAATTTTTCTAGCTTCTATTTTTCTTTCCTTTTTCTTTATTTCCGAAAAACGTCTATAGCACCTCTTGAGCATAGATACAAGAGATCTCACTTCCATGAGTCTAACAGTTCTTTTCCTTCTGTACATTATGAAGCCTCCATTCCAAATAATAGCACAAAATAGATAAAGGGCCCGCCATAACAGCGAGCCCTTGTTTTTAGTCCTTTGGCCAACCGGCCATCACGGACTCGAGTCCCAAGAATATTTCACCCCTTCTGGGAGTACCCTTCTCAAGAACTCGCCGAAGTTCTCCCCTGAGAATTCGAAAACAAGTGTGAGGTATCCTGGATATAATGTGACGAATGTCCCTCAAAACCTCCTCCCTATTCGGGAGATGGGAGGATTTAATAACCCTCACAATATCTTCAACTTCTCCGATGAACTTTTCCTTATCTTTTTGTCTACAATCCTCTTCTAGAGGTTTATTACGAGGTTTCCTTACTACCCCGCGCCCCCTAAAATAGGACGATGACTGAACTCTGGTAGACATCTGAGACTCCTTCCTATCTTATTAAATACCTTTTATAGAAAAAATCAACCTAATACTCTAATACTGAAAATCACGAAATCATCTAAAAATATCTTTTCTTTTTTCCTCACCTTAGCTTTCAGAGGAAGCAAATAGGTTTCAGACTTTTTATCTGGAAATATAGAAGTATTCCATTTACTTTTACCGAGAATAACTAAGACAGGTAATGATCCAAAACCTCTTTTTAAACTTCCAAATTTTACTTTTATCTCACTTGCTTCTTTTTTTGGTATAGTCAAAAAATGCCAACCAGACATTCCTGGATAAAGCCAAACCTCCGACCTAATTTTAAAAATTTTTTTGACCATCACGATCTACTAAAACAAACTCAATTTCTTTTCCCTTTTCCAGCGCTTTATCTCTGCTTCACGCTTTCTTGCTTCTCCCAAAGTTTCAAACTTTTCAGAATATTTTAGAGTTACTGGGCGACGGATTTTGGTGTAATGTGCACCTACTTTTGAATTATTATGTTGCTCTAACCTTTTCTCAAGATTATTTGTAGAACCTACGTAAAGACTTTTATCAGAACATTCCAAAATATAAGTGAAGTACATACAATAATTATACCTCGTTACAATTCTTTTGTATTCTCAGTATTATTTTATGGAATCCCTACCTATATGTATTTGCTACAGTAGTTGTGTCCCCCACAGTAAACATAAAGTTTGTGATTTCTGGATATGCTCCGCTGAACGAATATATTGCTACATTTTTAATAAGATAAAGATAACTATTTCTCACGCTTTGCAGCTTGGTCTACAGCAATACCAATAGCCAATCCAAGAGCAATACCTAGACCCATATTATCAATAACAGAACCAAAGACGACTCCCAAAGCTATTCCTACTCCAATCCATAGTCCGTCTTTATATTTTTTTGTTGTTTCTTGTTTGAGTTGTTCATATTAATAGCATACCATACAAAAAAATCACTAGAGAAGATTCAGTAATTTTTAAAAAACAGCAGCTGACCCTCTGGTACGAAATTGGAACAACAGCTTTAAATCAATATAAAAATGTGTGTGTCAAATGGTGCTGCCAGACTTGGACTCGAACCAAGATACTCGCCTCCAGAGGGCGAAGTCCTACCATTAGACGATCTGGCAATTATTAAAACAATTCTCAGAATACTCTAAAAACTCCTTTTTTACAATAAAAAAGACACTGGCTCGTCTCAACGAAACCAGTGTCATGATAGAGAAGCTCAGGAGGCGAATCTAGAGAAATCTCTCTATCACTTTTTTATTATAACAAAAAAGGCGCCGTACTCCACACTAAAGATACGGCGCCGAGATGAAAGGAGGAGAAACTCGAAAAAACCTCCTTTTATCTCTTAACTCTATTACATCATATAATGAAAAAATAAGCAAATTTAGTTTTATGCCAAAATTACCTCTAGTTTGGCTAAACAAAAGCCCAGGCAAGACCTGGGCTTTTGTTTTATAAATCCTTAGATGCTTCATCTGCATCTCTTTCTCTCTCTTCTTCCAATCTTTTTTTCTCAGCATCTATTTCTTCCTCATGCCTTTCCTTCATTTCATCAACTCTTTCTTCTTCATTGTCTATATCCATATATTTTTATAATTAAACTAATAAATAATCTGTCATTCTGATATTAAAATCATTCCAGTATATGTATTTTAACAAACCTGTAAAAAAAGTGCCATAGTAATGGAGAGTCCGTGGCACTGGCTGAGTATAGACCGGCAAGATCTAGATACAAAATAATATTATTATACTTTTTTGTAAACTACCCCAAGCAAGCAGAAATAAAAGCTGTAAATAAAGGATGAGGATTCATTGGGCGGGCTTTAAACTCTGGATGAAATTGCGTCCCAAGAAAAAATGGGTGGATATTCTTTGGAAGCTCGGCTATTTCCATAAGTCTGCCATCAGGAGATGTACCAGAAAATATTAAACCAGCTTTTTCTATCTCTTCTACGTACTGGTTATTTACTTCATATCTGTGTCTATGCCTTTCAGATATTTCAGATACTCCATAAGAATTTCGAGCTATAGTCCCCTCTTTCAAAAAAGCTTTATACGCACCGAGCCTCATAGTCGCTCCATACTTCCCATCTTCCAAAATTTTCTTCTGATCTGGCATCACATCTATCACCACCTTAGATGAATTAGGATTTATTTCTGCAGTATTGGCATCTTTCCAGCCAACTACATTTCTAGAAAACTCAATCACAGCCAACTGCATTCCATAACAAAGACCAAGATAAGGAATTTTATTAACCCTTGCATAATTTATAGCCATTATCACACCTTCTATACCTGATTCACCAAAACCTCCTGGAACAATAATCCCATCGTATTGTTTCAATTCTAGAACTTTTTTAGGATCATTTTCATAATCTTTAGAATTTATCCATGTTAATTTTGCTCTAGCATCTTTCCAGAAAGATGAAAATTTGACCGCTTCTATGACAGACACATAAGCATCTGCCAGAACAAAATCTCCTGTATCAAAATACTTTCCTATCACAGCTATCTTTAATTCTTTCTTGGCTCTAGTTCTTTTATTTACAAATTTCTTCCATTCTTTTAGATTTTCTTCTTTCGATTTTGCACGCAAATGCAAAGATTTTAAAATAGTTCCACCTATTTTATCTTTTTCAAAATTCAAAGGAACATCATAAATGCTCTCTATATCCGGTGCAGAAATAACATTATCTGCAGAAATAGCACAAGCCATAGCTATTTTCTCTTTCCTTTTACTATCCAGCGGAAGTTTACTTCTGGCTATTATTATATCCGGTTGAACACCATATGAGTTTAGTTGTCTTGCAGCATTTTGAGTCGGTCTTGTCTTCATTTCGCCCAAAGAGCCTGGTATTGGAAGATACGACACCATTATAAAAATAACATCTTGAGGTTGTTTTATTTTCAATGTCCTGGCCGCTTCTATGAAAAGAATATTCTGATAGTCCCCTATTGTTCCACCTATTTCTATAAGAGAAATGTCTGACTCGTGGACATCAGCTGCTTTTTTAATTCTTCTTATTATTTCCTCTGTAATATGAGGAATAGCTTCTACACATTTCCCTTTGTATCCTAGGTTTCTTTCTTTTTCTATAACATGTTTATATATCGTGCCAGAAGTCATATAATCCGTAGGACCTAAATCCATCTCTAAAAATCTTTCGTAGTTTCCCATATCCTGATCTGTCTCAAGTCCTGAATCAAGCACAAAAACTTCACCGTGTTCGGTGGGGTTCATGGTACCAGCATCCACATTTAGATATGGATCTACTTTAATAGGGTTTACTTTATACCCTTTACTTTGAAGTATTTTTCCTATGGACGACGAAGCTATACCTTTACCAACTCCTGACATTACACCTCCTACAACAAATATATATTTATGGTTTTTTTTCATCGTCTTTTCAAATTATCAAATTTTTAAATATTTTCTGACAGCTAGGAAACTTGAGATAGCCCCTATGCCAACTCCAGAAAGTACCAAAATCAGAAAAATTTGACCAAAGTTTGATGTGTAGTATGTAAAAACATTTAGACCGACAAAAAAGTCTGCTGTAGTTTTACCAAGCCACAGAGTAATTGGGTAAAATAGTATGAGGGTAATAATAGCTGAAACAAAACCATACAAAGCTCCTGTCACAAAGAAAGGGCTGCGGATATACCCTGTACTAGCTCCAACAAGCCTCATCACTGATATTTCATCCTTTGACATATAAATAACCAGGCGGATTGTATTGAAAGTAATAAGTATAGAAATAAAGATTAAAATAATATTTAATATCAGACCAAGTCTGTTTGCTGAACTTATTATCTTTGTTAGACGGTCTATAGCATTTTTGTTTTGATAATAATTAACTTTATCCACTATCACGCTACCATCTTGACCTATTATGTTTGTTCCCTGCAAAAACTCAGCAATACTTGCATACTGAGATGGATCTTTAGCTCTTATATTTAGAGCAGCTCCCAATGGATTTTCACCCAACTCATCTAATGCCTGCAAAGTAAACTCATCATCTCCGTGGCGACTTCTAAAATTTTCTAGAGCTTGCTCTCTAGAGACATAAGTAACAGGAGGTAAAACCTCTGGTAGTTGCTCTAGCTTACTTTTCAATACTAGAATATCTGATTCTTTAGCTGAATTTATAAAATAAACATTTACATCTACTTTTTCTTTTATTTGGTCTAATGTGGACTTAAGTATGGCCCCAGAAAAAATAGTTGAACCGATAACAAACAAAGTAACAACCATAACCAAGGTTGAAGAAAGGGAGACAAAACTATTTCTCCAAAAACCAAAGAAACCTGCACGAACCACTCTTTTTATAGTAACTAACATATCATTTTTATATTAAATATCTACCAGATTTATCGTCACGAATAATTCTACCATTCTCCATCGTAATAACCCTCTTGCCCAAAGAGTCTATAACCCCTTTGTTGTGAGTAGTTAGAATAACGGTTGTACCCAAGTCGTGTATCTTTTTAAGAATCTGCACAATATCATAAGTATTTAAAGGATCTAGATTTCCAGTCGGTTCATCAGCAATAATAACATCTGGTTGATTTACAATAGCCCTAGCAATAGCTACCCTTTGTTTTTCTCCACCGGAAAGTTCACCAGGGAAATTCCATATTTTTTTACCTAAATCAACTAAATCTAAAACATGAGGCACATCTGACTCAATCTCTTCATCTGTTCTACCAGCTGCTTCCATAGCAAAAGCTATATTTTCATAAACATTTTTGTGAGGAAGAAGTCTGAAGTCTTGGAAAACTGCACCTATTTTTCTACGATAATCATTTATTTCTTGTTTTCTCAAATGATGGACATCTATTGATTCGTAAAAAACTTTACCTTCACTTGGTTTTTCTTCAGCCAAAAGCATCTTAATTAGAGTAGTTTTGCCTGCACCAGAGTGGCCAACAATAGAGACAAACTCATTTGGTTCTATTGTAAAGGATATATCTTCTAAAGCGATAGAGTCATCTGGATATATTTTAGAAACTTTATCAAAGTAAATCATACTTCTTAGTATAACTCATCCAAACCGATGGTGCAAAAATTAAAAAAGCTTTATTTTAAGTCTTTTTCTGCCTCTATAAACTCATCAATGTCTCCCTCAAGTACTTTTTGAACATTATAAATTTCTACACCAGTACGATGATCTTTGACCATTTTGTATGGATGCAAAACATAAGAGCGGATCTGATTTCCCCATTCTATTTGAGTAGTTTTTGAAACATACATTCCTTTTTCTTTTGAAATCCTTTCATCTTCCAAAGCTTTGAATATTTTTCCGTACAAAATTTTCAAAGCCACTTCTTTATTTTGAGCTTGAGATCTTTGGTTGTCACTTTGAGCAGAAATATTTGTTGGAATATGAACAACCCTAACAGCTGTTTCTCTTTTATTCACATTTTGACCCCCTGGCCCAGAAGAACGGGAAAGCTCTACTTTTATTTCATCATCTGGAATTTCAATCTCAGAAATCTTTTCAAATTTCGGAACAACTTCTACCATAGAAAAAGATGTGTGTCTGAGACTCTTTGCGTTGAAAGGAGAGATCCTAACTAGACGATGAACTCCTGATTCCCCTTTGAGTGTTCCGTAGGCCCTTTTACCAGATATTTCTATTGTCACATTTCTAAAACCTCCATGATCATTTTGGTTCTCGTGAAGTAGTGTGACATTAAAATTTTTCCTATCACAATATTTCAAATACATATTTAAAAGTATTGCCGAAAAATCTTCAGCGTCATCTCCTCCTGCCCCAGAAAAAATAGTCATTAAAGCACTTCCTCCATCATATTTACCTTCACCGACAATTTCTGCTTTCAATTCTGCTATACGACGAATAACCTGCTGAGCAAGATCTTTGTCATTCCAAAAATCCGGCTGAGCCATCTTTTCCTCCAAACTTTGTAATTCTTTCTTCAATTCTTCCATATAAAAAATGAGTATAGCAAAAAAATGAACCCGGAACCAATATAAAATTGATACCGGGTGCGTTACTTCGGAAAATTATCCTGTTTTACGCTTTAATGATTTTGCCATTATTAAAATAAAAAGACAATAACTGAGCCGATGAAGAGACTTGCACTCTTGACCTCACCCTTACCATGGGTGTGCTCTACTGCCTGAGCTACATCGGCTTTAGTGAAATACTACCCATAAAATACTGCACAAAAACCCCTACTCTACCTTCTTTTGAGCCGATAGAAGATTTCCATATTTTTGTAGAAAATATATTCCTAAAGCCGCTGCCACAAAAGAAAAGACGATAAGTGGTGCTGTGCCGATACCCTTTATATTGAGTAGTATAGTTGTGGCATAAGAGGTAGCAAAAGCAAAAAACAAAGCAAAAGGAAAATGAACCAACATAAAAGTTCTAAACTTTACCTTACTTAGACCAGCTACATAATTTACAATGTCTGGAAAAGTAATAAGAACAACATGAATTATAAAAAGTCCTTTGACTGTAGACATTGAATCTAAAATTTTTGGTATAAGAGCCTCTTCTTTTTTTGAAAACAATTTTAAAACAATACCTCGACCAAAAGTACGGGCTATAGCAAAACTAGCAGCTGCTCCTATCATATCCCCTATAAATACATAAATGGCTCCCCACACAGGGCCATATATAGCCGCTCCTAAAATATAAAAAGGTGTCCCATTTATAGGAGCTACGACCAAAGTCAAAACTTTTGCAAAAATTAAAATAAGAGGTCCAAATATGCCAAGCCTGTCTATAAACTCAGAAATCATATCTACCTGTACAAACTTAAATGAAATGTATACAAGAAAAATACCAAAAACAATCCCAAAAAGTGTTTTTATTGTTAGTTCTTTTCCAAAACCCTTTATGTCTTCAGATATAACCATAATTTAACCAGTATAACAGGAAGATGAATTTAGACAAAGCAAAAGTCCGCAGAGAGTTTTCTCATCTGCGGACTTCGTTTAGAAACTTCTCAAACCACATTGGCTTGAAAGTTTCTGGCGTTGGTTTTTGGCTTTGCCGACCTAAAGCTAGGCCGACAAAAATTGAAGCAAGAAGAAGAAAAATTATATTTTCCATCTTTACCCTCTATCCTCTATTATATCATAATTTAAACTTAAATGCAAGCAAAGTGAATTGCTAATGCCTACATCTATAGTAAAAAATCAACTACTTTAGGAACCCACATCTTTTGGGTGGCTAACAATATTAAGCCGATAATGATCAAAATAAGCAAGAAAATCCTTATAAATTTTATCCATTTCATACATAAATTATATCATAGCTTCATGTCTGTAAGATGTGAATTTTTATTGGATTAAAAGATGGGTAAAAACGATGCGCGGTCGACCGGACTTGAACCGGCAGCCTCTCCCGTGACAGGGGAGTGCTCTAACCAAATTGAGCTACGACCGCATTTTTATATACTTATCAAATTGCCTTTTCTTTCTATGTAGGTAAATAGGACAACCACTAACATTATACATATAATTATAAATTTTCAAAATAAACTACAAAAATTAAAAAAATGATATAATTTACATATGCAACCAGATGAAAACAAAATAATAGAATTAGAAATAAAAATTGATGCTATTTACGAATCCGTGGAAAAAACCCGTAAATATTTTCTATGGACATTTATAATAACAATAGCTGTCTTTGTTCTTCCCCTACTAGCACTTGCGTTTGTTATACCGTCATTTATTTCCAATTACACCAGTACAATCAATGGTCTTGGGATATAAGAACTTACTTTAGTAGACTATTCTTTATTTCAATAACTATAGATGTAATCCAAACAAGGAAAGAAAACAGTCCGGCAATAAAGAAAGTAAGTGCCAGACGGTTTACTATATCAAATTCATCCGGACCACCTCTCCATATCATAAATAACATTGTACTAGCACATAAAAATGTCATTATTAAAAATATTCTAAGTGTGTAGTATTGTATTTTTTTCATATGTTTATTTTTATTTACTGTGTCGACGGATGGAATCGAACCATCGTTTAAGGCTTATGAGTCCTTCGTTCTACCATTGAACTACGCCGACAATAAAAGCAATGATAGCAGAAAATACTAAAAAACGAAAGTTGCGGGACTAGGACATCGTCAACAGATAATTTTGTTGCAACAAAATTATCTGTCTCCCCGATTCGCGACCTAGTCTGTTGACTAGGTGCCCGCTCCGTCTTGCAAGTCCTGACGTAAACTGCTCCTAGTGGTTTACTGTCACACAACAAGTACGCAAAAACCCCCTTTCGGGGGTTGCGTAACTTGTTGCGGGACCAGGACTTGCACCTGGGTCCCGAGGTTATGAGCCTCGTGAGCTACTGCTGCTCCATCCCGCTATTTCTTACACGAATAAGTGACAAGATTCTATCACAAAAACCACACAAATACAATACTCACTCAATTAAATTATATAAAATTCTTCAAAAACCGCTCTGTACAACTCTATAATTCTTCTAGCCTCTCTTTGTGAGAGCATAAAATTGGAGCCTTCATGGGCTATCTGATTTCTTATTTTATGAGCCTCCCAAGCCAGATCAATAGTAGTAAAATCGCTTTTCTCTATAGCTTTCATCTTTTCACCCATAGTATCTCCTGGAAGGGACATACTCTGTATTAGACTATCTAGCATAGTGTCTGCCTCTATTATGGCAAGCCTCCAATCATTTTCGTTTAATGATTCAGAATGAGCGACTACCCTCTCCCATTGAGCATTCTTTATACCTTCCTCTTCTGGTTTAAGACTTGGATACATAATGGCTCTTTGTTTTACTCTAACCTCTGTCAACTTTCTTATTATATAAAAACTCCATATAATAAATATTACAGAAATTATTACGGACAGAAATTTCAAAACACTCACAATAAGCATTATTCTCATGATAAACCTCTCTAAGAGATTTGGTTCACTCTCTAGGTAAGCAATATCACTTTCTTTTACCCAGCCATCTGGATCCTCGTCATAGTCTACATACCAATATCTTTCTCCGTTTATTTCTACAGGTCCTTGCAAGATTTTACCTCTAGCACCAAATTTTTGGGTACCTATTTTATTTTCTCCCGGAGCAGAATAGACCGATGTTTCTTTTATACTAACAACTCTGGCTCCTATTGGATTTGCCAAAGAAGCAATGGGTCTTGTATGAGAAAGTAAAATGCCCGACGGAGTAAAGTTTTTCCAACCGAGACGAAGTAGTTTGCTACTTGAAATAGAGTTCATCAAACCATTTAGCAAAAACATAAACAACAAGATAACAACAATCAAACTAACTAACTCCGCAAATGGATCTTTTTTTGCCGGAGCGGGCGCTGGAGCAGGAGCTGGTTTTGTTGGAGGTTTAGGTTCTTCAGCCATACTAAAATTATACACTATTTAAACCTCGTCTAGAAATTTTTTACCTACATAAAAAAGATTTTCTTCGTCATTGTGAGGAGCCATGAGTTGCAGTCCCACAGGCATATCTTTTGTATCTGTAGAGACAAATCCAGACGGAAGAGAAATGGCAGGAATACCCACGATATTTGCCGGCACAGTAAAAACATCTGCCAAATACATAGCCAAAGGATCTTTTGATTTCTCTCCAATTTTGAAAGCTGGTGTCGGCACTGTGGGAGTAGCTATGAGGTCTACTTCTTCAAAAGCTCGACTAAAATCTTCAGCTATTTTCTGTCTTACCATCAAAGCTTTGTTGTAATATGCATCAGCATAACCAGCAGATAAGACATAAGTACCTATTAAAATCCTGCGACGAACTTCCTGTCCAAAACCTTGGCCTCTAGTTTTTAAATAATCATCTAGTAAACTATCCCCTTCTATATGAAGTCCATATTTCACACCATCAAAACGAGCCAAGTTTGATGAGACTTCAGCTGGCATTAAAATATAATAAACAGAAAGTGAATACGAAATAGTTGGTATTGAAATATCTTTTATTTCAAAACCCAACTCTTTTAATTTGGAGATTGATTCATCAAAATTTTTACGAACAAGAGGATCTATACCATCTGTTTCTAAAATATGGTATGGTACACCTATTATTTTTGCTTTATTTTTCCTTTTTGGGTACAAACCATCTGGATAAGTCGTGCTGTCCATAGGATCATCACCTTTTATCGCATTAAATAATATTTCCGAGTCAGTCACGGTTTTTGTAACTGGGCCTATTACATCTAAAGATGATCCCATAGCCATAAGTCCATATCTAGAAACTGAACCATAAGTTGGTTTCAATCCGACCACCCCACAAAAAGAAGCTGGCTCACGGACAGAACCTCCTGTGTCAGAACCAAGAGCAGCCAAAGCCCCGTCCATTGCCACAGAAGCAATAGATCCTCCCGAAGATCCACCGGCAACCCTTTCTAGATCATAAGGATTTTTAGTTACTCCAAAAGCAGAATTTTCTGTAGAACTTCCCATAGCAAACTCATCCATATTTGCCCTACCCAAAAAAATAGCTCCTTGATCTCTCAATTTCTTGATAGCTGTGGCGTCATAGGGGGCAACATATCCCTCCAAAATTTTAGAAGCAGCTGTTACCTTTTTACCTTTAAATAATAAGTTATCTTTAATAGCAATAGGAATACCAGTCATTTCTTTTTCTTGACCTTTTTGTATTAGACTATCTGCAAAATCTGCTTGTTTCAAAACATCATCATAAACTTCCAAATAAGCATTTATGTCCTTATTTACTTCTGCTATTTTAGTTAAATAAGCTTGCGCCAAATCTCTAGCAGAAAATTCTTTGTTACGTAAAGATTTTTGAACACTTGCTACAGTTATTTTTTTTAAATCAATCATAAATTATAGAATATTTTTTACTTCTATATAATCTCCTTCTGTCTTTGGAGAATTTGCCAGAATATCTTCTGTAAACTCTCTAGATGTATTTGTAGGAATATCTTCCCTCATAACATTTTTAAGCAAGGGTTTTTCTTTTTGGAGGTCTAGAGACACTTCTTTTATTTGACCAACATACTCCAAAATAGAATCCAATTCTTTGGTCAAAGATATGGCCTCCTCATCTTTTATTTCCACACGAGCTAGTTTGGCTAAATCCTGTATATCTTTAACATTAATCATAAGAGTATCTTAGCATAATTCGCAAAATAAAAAAGATTATGCTTGATATTTTTATAAATGAATTTAATTTAGAGAATCTTTAAAAACTCTGATTCACTCAAGATTGGTACACCCAATTCCTCTGCTTTTTTGTATTTACTCCCTCCATTTTCACCAGCGACGAGAAAATCTGTTTCTTTTGAAACACTCTCAGAAGTTTTGCCTCCAAAACTTTTTATTTTTTCTTTTGCTTCGTCCCTACTCATAGATTTCAGCGTTCCAGTCAAAACAAAAGTTTTGCCTGAAAGTTTAAGGTTTTTATTGGAAACAACAAATGTTTCTATTTTTACATACTTTAATAAATTAGAAATAATTTTCTTATTATCTTTTGACGAGAAAAACTCTACTATGGATTTTCCGACAATAGGACCAATGCCTTCTATTTTCTCTAAAACTTCAAAACTAGCATTTTGTATATTTTCTAAATCCTTAAAATGCACAGCAAGATCATAAGCAGTTTCCTCTCCTACCTGAGGGATAGATATTCCAACTAGAAATCTAGGCAGTGTAGTTTTTTTTGCTTCATCTATAGAAGTAATTAAATTGTCTACAGATTTTTCTGCAAATCTTGGCAAGAGCAACAAATCCCCTTTTTTCAATCTAAATATGTCGGCATACTCAGTAATTAAATTCTCTATAAGTAGAACATCAATAATCTTTGGGCCTAATTTAACAATATTTAAAGCTTTTTTTGAAACGAAATGATGAAATTTCCTCTTCTGTTGTTCAAAAGAGTTTTTGTTGACACATCTCCAAGCTGCCTGACCTGAAATTCTTTCTATTTTTCCATCTCCGCCACAAGCAGTTATAGAGTTTGGCCAAACAAAAACTTTCTCCTTTCCTGTCCTCATTTCCTTTAAAACAGAAACTATATCAGGTATAACATCACCGGCCTTTTGCAAAATAACAGTATCTCCTATCCTAATATCTAATCTTTTTATTTCATCCTCATTATGTAGTGTTGCTCTAGCTACAGTAGAACCGGCCACAGAAACAGGACGAAGCTGGGCCACTGGAGTTATTACACCTGTTCTACCGACTTGAAATAAAATGTCTTCTACAACAGTTGTCACTTGTTCTGCGGGAAATTTGAAAGCTATGGCGAATCTGGGAGCTTTGCCTGTATAACCCAGAAAATCTTGATATTTTTTTTCTGAAACTTTTATAACAATACCGTCTATCTGATATGTTTGTTTCGTATTTTTATGTTGCCATTCTTTCCAAAATGAAATAATCTCGTCTATATTTCTACAAACTTTCATATGGGGATTTACCTTAAAACCCAACTCTTTCAACAAATTTAGCTCATCTACTTGGGACTGGGGTGATACTCCTTGCATCTCTGCAATATCGTATATAAAAGAATCTAATTTTCTTTTAGCTACAATGCGAGGGTCTAGCTGGCGTATTGTACCAGCGGCTACATTTCTTGGGTTTGCATATAGTTCTTCTCCATTATCTTTTCTTTGCTTATTTAAAAGCTCAAATTGTTTTTTAGAAATCCAAATTTCGCCTTCCACAATAACATTTATTTTTTTAGGGAGACTTAGTGGTATTGATTCTATCGTCTTTATATTTTCAGTAACATCCTCTCCCACCTTGCCATCTCCTCGAGTAGCAGCAGAGATCAATACACCTTGTATATATTCTAAAACAACTTTCAAACCATCTATTTTTAATTCACAGGTATATGTCGCAGAAGTTTTTGGTCCAAACTCTTTAATCAAAAGTTTTCTTACTCTTTCATCAAAATCTTTTATATCTTCTTCTGTAAAAGCATCATTAAAAGACCACTGTGGTATTTTATGTGTTATTTTTTTGAAAGCTTTCAAAGGCTCCCCCGAAACTCTTTGCGACGGAGAATCTAAGGTTAAAAGCTCTGGGTACTGTTTTTCTATTTGAGATAGCTCGTGTTTTAGAGAATCTAAAGCCTCGTCTGATATGAGGGATTTATCCTCTACATGGTACATATACCTGTAGTGCTCAATAGTTTTTTTTAGTTTCTCCAGTCTCTCTATAATTTCTTTAGGTATATTCTGCTTTTTCATATTCGTCTTTAGTATATAAGCTCCGTTCCTCTTTCAAATCTCCTAGAAGCAGATAGATCACAAGTATTGTAGCCTCTGGACTTTATAGTAGTCTGTCCACTGGGATCTTTTATAACTGTCACTATAACACAAGATCCATTTGAAAAAGTCAGGTAAAAAATACTATTTGGTTGTGACGATCCTCCTCCACCTATCCTACTAGACTGGCTTGGGTTTGTAGGAACAGTCTGGCTACTAGTTAATATAGTCTGACTATTGCATCTGATAATACCAGGAGAAGTTGTGGCAAAAGCAGAGACCCCGGGATTTTCTGGATTTTTTACATCCCAAAAGAAAGCACATTCTATGCCACTGTCGGCAGCATAAAAAGCCTGCTGAGAAGCTTGACCTGTGTAAGTTATGATAAGTTGTTTGAGAGATATATTTATAACAACAAAACTAACCAAAAGAAGAATACTTGTGGTTATAATAGAAATAAGTAATGTAAATCCTTCGTTTCTATATTTTTTATTTAGTTTTAAAAAATTTATCATTTTCATATCTTAATTTTTATCAAACAAACTTTGCTTGACTGTTATTGTCTTACCAAAAGAACCACTAGTCCAAGAAACTCTAACCGTCACAGAAACTTCATAATCGCTCATTCTTTCAAACTGTATTTCTCTTCTAAACCTAGTAGAAATAAAACTTCCACCGGTGGATTGGCCATAGAGTTTAGTGCTAGTATTTTGTGTCACAAAAGGACAACTACCAAAACCACCAGAACAAGACGCAATCTGCTTAAGATGAGAATCAATCGTGCAGGTTTTACCAAAATAACAAGGATCAGTAGATACATTTGACATACCGCTAAGCCAAGGGACGGAAGATCCACCATTTTCCAAAGTATACAAAGTGGCTAAACCGTTATTATCCCTTATGTTTATGACATACTCCATAGCCTCTTGAATGAGATAGAAGGCAGTTACTTGATCTTTGGCAAAAGAAGAAGTAGCTAGACCGCTTTGAACCGCTGTAAAAGTACCCAATATTGAAAGAGTTAGTATAGATATAGCAACCAGAGTTTCAACTAAAGTGAAACCTGTTTTTCTTAAAATACCCATCTTTTTTTGATTTTTATTTATCATAATTATTGAAAATCTATTTTTCTTTGAGACATCGTGGTCTGCAAACTAAAAGAAGATCTGGTATCTAAATCTGACCCCGAATAACCTGTAACCAAAACAATGACTCTGGGTTGCATTAAATCACCCGGATAAGGGGCGGAACCTGAAACATAAAAAGTTAGGGTTTGAACTACAATATTTGGTGATGTCACATAATAATTATTCCCTCCTTCATTTCTTATAATTCTACCTCCAGACAAAGAATAAGTTGTAGAAACTCCACCAGAAGAAAGAGCTGTCAGAGAGGAACCTCCATTCGTGCAGTCTAAAGGCTGAGTAAGTATTCCAGTTGTCCCACAATGATAATCTGTCCCAAACCTTATAGTACGAGTCATTCCTTCTAAAGAAGAGTTTAAGTTATCCATAACAGCTCTCATATTTTGAGATTTTCTGTTTGCATCTAAGACAGTGATTATGGACCCCATACAAATAACCATAACTAGACTAAAAATAGAAACAGAGACCATAAGCTCAACCAGAGTAAACCCTTTATTTTTTTGTTTGAAGTAAAAATTCATATCAATTTATATATATTTGACCAGTGTTTTCCACATCAACTCTCATTGTATTTCCTAGTGGAGAAGTCAGCTCGACCCTTCCTGTCTTATATGAATTACCAAAGAAACTGCCCCCACTATTTGTAAATCTTACTCTAGCATCAGGATTTGGTCTAATAAAGCTAACATTTAAAGCTCTAACACTAGGATTTAAAGGGCAAGAAACAGAACCTCCAAAAGCTCCCCCACAAACCAGACTTATATGGACATTATTTCTTATTTCGGTTTTTGAAACACACTCCCCTGTACAGCTGGAGGGATTCTCGTATTTCTGGTCATCATTTAAATCAACAAAAATATAATAATACGAAGGATCATCCATACTAAAATATATTCCATAAGCCTTATCAAAATCTTGTGAAGAGACGCTGGACTGGCGAACACTGACTCCATAGGACTGAGCTTCTCTTATGGATATTGCTATTTCTTGAGCCGCAGAAGTTAAAGCCAGTCTGTCACTAAATTGTCTGTAGCCAAACATAACAACGGTGCTGATCACACTGACAATAGATATAACAATCATCAACTCAGCCAAAGTAAAACCTTTTAATAAAAAATATTTATTTTTTTTGATTTCTCCCTTTTTCATACTATAGAAGTTGTATTAAGTTTTCTAAACCAAAAATATCTATTTGACTAAAAAACACAATGAGAGTTCCAGCGATTAAAAAAGGAGCAAAAGGCACTTCAGACTTCATACTTATATTGTTTTTATTTTTAAATTTATTTATTACCAAAAGACCAATAGCGAAAGCTGCCCCTATCCAGAAAGCTAAAATGACCGAAGATGTTCCCAGAGCTAGACCCAAGAGAGCGCCTATACCAAAAACTAGCTTTATATCTCCAAAACCAATAAGACGTCCTTTTGATAAAAACCACAGTAGGAAAAAAGGAATTGAGAGTATAAAAGGAGATAAAGCATCAAAAACATCAATCAAATTAATATCATTTATTTTGTAGCTTAGAAATAATATAAGTTTTAATGAAGATATGAAAATAAAAAAATAAACCATCTTGTCTGGAATTATCATATGACGAAGATCATATAAGCCAATTATTAAAAGCAAACTAAAAGCTATAATATAAGAGACAAAAAGAAAATAGATGTAAAACAAATTACCGTTAAATACGATAGAGTACATTGGTAGATAATACAAGTGTCTAAGTAGAACTCCAACAAATATTAAACCGACTAAAATTTCAACCAAAAGATATCTTGGCGATATTTTGCTTCCACAATGGCGACACTTCCCTTTTGAAGACAGATAGCTAAATACAGGAATAAGTTCATACCATTTTAAAGTAGATGAACAATGAAAACATTGTGACCTACCAGAAACTATAGGCATACCTGTGTTGTATCTAAGAGCTACAACATTTAAAAAACTTCCAACTATGGTTCCCAAAATAAAAACATAAAGTAGAACAATTGATTCCATATATATATTATATCCCGAAAACAGCTCAAAATAAAACAAAATTGGTGATAACTATATATAAAAAATCCAAACAAAAACCGGCAAAGCCGGTCTTTGGTGATTTAAATCAAAAAACTATAAACTAAGATGCTGGACAAACTGTTGCTGAACCTAAGGCTGTTGCTCTTTGTCCGGCTGTACCTGTACTATCTACACACCATGTCTGTCCAGTTTTCAAAGGAGCTGAAGCTGCCCATGCTGTACCAGAGTTGTTACATATATCTGCTGTTGTGTTTCCTGCCCCCGCTTGACTAGCGGCATCTAAACCTTTAATGACATTAGGGTCTGTACACACACCAGAATAAGAACCACTTGCAGTATCATAAACTAATTCAGCCTGAGAACGAATGTTGTTTAAGTTTGACTTTACAGCTGCGTCTGCTCCTTTTCCTCTAGCTGTGTTTAGAGATGCAAGCACAACAGAAGAAAGGATACCGATGATGGCGATAACCACTAGAAGTTCAATAAGTGTGAAACCGCGACTATATATTTTTTTCATAAATAATTTGTATACAAATTTACTTAAATAAAACTAATAATTTTATCCTTTTTAGAAGGATGATCGTCTATTAAACGAATAAATACATTATACTTTTAATACAAACAATAATAAAGAAGCTCTGTGGATAATAGACTAAGGACAAACTGTTGTAGTAGGTGCTGTATCAGTTATTTTAGCAACTCCAGAGCTATCCACGCACCAATAATCTACTCCTGATGAAGGACCTACTTGGTTTATAACCTTTAGGGGCGCTGAGGTTGCCCAGTTTTCTGAGTCAGCAAAACAAGCATCCGAATCAGTATCTCCAGATCCAGCATAGCTAGCTGTGTCCAAGGCTTTCATAACTGTAGCATCAGAACAAACATTATCATATGTTCCTTTATCCATATCATATCTTAGCTCTGCACTAGCTCTGACACTATTTAAGTTTGACTTTACAGCTGCGTCTGCCCCTTTTCCTCTAGCTGTGTTTAGAGATGCAAGCACAACAGAAGAAAGAATACCGATGATGGCAATAACCACTAGAAGTTCTATCAAAGTGAAACCTTGGTTTTTTCTATAATTCATATTTTATTATATTAATCTTATACTCCCGCAGAAGCAATATTGTAAATAGGCATCAGAATAGAAGCTAAAAGCACTCCCACACCGACTCCTAGACCGACAATCATAATAGGTTCTATAAGACCGACTAAAGTGTCTACAGCAGTAGTAACCTCTCTTTGATAAAACTTAGCCATAGTTTTCAAAATATTTCCAAGTTCCCCCGTCTCCTCTCCAACCTTTATCATTTGGACCATAATTCCAGGAATCTCTTTATACTGAGAAAAAGCTGCCGACAAAGTACCTCCACTTTTCACATCATAAACTGTCTGATCTATTATCTTTTTATAAACAGCATTATCTACCACAGCAGAAGTAATCTCCAGCGCCCTGAGTATTGGTATACCTGAAATAATCATTGTGTTTAGGTTGTCGGCTATTCTAGACAGATATAATTTTCTATACAAATCTCCTAGATAAGGAATTTGAAGTCTAATCTCATCCAACCTATAGTCACCTTCCGTAGTCTGGGAATATTTCCAAAAGAAAAATCCTACTATAACAGCTCCTATGGCCATAAATATACCGTAATTTAAAAACAGGCCACTTATACCTAAAACTATTTTTGTATATATAGGAATCTCTTGACCAGACTCTGTGAGCATTACAGAAATTTTTGGAATAATAACTGTAAACATCAGTATCATAACCCCAATAAAAGTGGCTATAACAAAGGCCGGATAAACCAAAGCATTTTTAGCTTTTGATGTGACTTCGTATGTTCTGTCTAGGTAGTCAGCCAAATAGCTAAATGTGTCATCTAGTTTTCCAGACTCCTCTCCAGCCTTGACCATATTTACATAAAAAGGAGAAAAAGCATCTGGATGTTTGGAAAGAGCACTTGATATAGAAGCTCCTCCCTGAAGATCGTCTGCTACTTGAAATAAATGTTGTTGGAGTAAAGCGTTGCTCGACTGCTCTCCCACTAAACGAAATATTCTAAGCGCAGAAACTTGAGCCTGAAAAAGTGTAGCCATCTGCCTAGACAAAATAACAATGTCTTTATTTTTCACTCTATTTAGGAAAGGCAGATTGATACTAAAAGCTTTTTTTTCTTCTGGGGCCCTGATATCTACAATGACTAGACTCTGTTTTTGTAACTGACTTATAGCATAGTCAACACCAGGCGCTTCTATTATACCCTCTGTTTTTTCTCCACTTTGATTTATAGCTTTATAAGAATATTTCATAAATAAATTATATCATTCTCTCTAATCCTCTTGGATTTTGAGAATACATATATGCATTTTCTATTGTTATCTCTCCGCTCCTGACTAACTCGGAAAGATACCTGTTTAAATCTATCATACCAAATTCTGAACCTGTCTCTATTACAGAGTTTATTTCGTGAATTCTGTTCTCTCTAATAAGATTTGCTACTGCGGTATTGTTTATAAGTAATTCACAAGCAGGAATAAGTCCACCTGATACTCTAGGTATAAGTCTTTGAGAAAAGATACCAAGCAAACTGGAAGACAGTTGAACTCTAATCTGGTTTTGTTGTTCACCTGGAAATGAATCTATTATACGACCTATAGTTTGAGCAGCATTGTTTGTGTGAAGAGTAGAAAACACCAAGTGGCCTGTCTCAGCAGCTGTCACTGCTGTAGCAATAGTTTCTTGATTACGCATCTCACCTATCATAACCACATCCACATCTTGCCTAAACAAATCTTTCATTGCTTGCCCAAAATCCGGTGTGTCTTCCCTTACTTCCCTTTGATCTACCAAAGCTTTTTTTGATTCAAAAATATATTCAACGGGATCCTCTATTGTAATTATATGTTCCAACCTCGTTGCGTTTATCATATCTATCATCGCTGCCAAAGTAGTGCTTTTACCTTGACCTGTGGGTCCGACAACTAAAAAGAAACCTTGCTGTTTAGAAGTAAAAGATTCTAGTATTGTAGGTATCCTAAGCTCCGCAAAAGTTTTTACTGTATGAGGAATAAGACGCAAAGCTATACTTATCTTACCAAGCTGGAAGAATATATTTACCCTAAATCTTGCTTGTTCTTTGTATTGGAAAGAAAAATCAATTGCTTTATCTTTTAGAAATCTGGTTTTCTTTTCTTCATCTAGAAGTTCATCCATAATACCCTTTATGTCAAACTTAGAAAGTACAGGGTGTTTCAATATTGGTATTAAAGATCCAGACACACGCATGATAGGCGTCCTCCCATCAGCCAAGTGAAGGTCTGAAGCCTCTTCCTGCAAGACCGTTGCTATCAACTCGTCTATCATTTTTTTATAGTCAGATGTCATTTATTTTTATTATTTTGATAAATTTCTAATACCTGTTCTACAACTTCTGAAGGAATAGTTGTTGCTTTTACAATATAGCCCGAAACACCTAACTCCTTAGCCCTATCAACCTCGTCGGGTTGATTTGTAAGCATTATTATCGTAGCTTCTGGGCAAAGTTTTTCTTTCCTTATATTCTCCAATAATTCCATACCGTCCATACCAGGCATAATTATGTCCAAAAGTATGACATCATATTTTTCACCTGCCCTAAGTTTATCCAAAGCATTTATACTGCTAGACACAGCTGAAACATCTACACCAGCCTTTTTAAACTTAAGCGAATACATATCCAAAAGAAAACTATCGTCGTCTACAAGTAATATTTTTATTCCCTTTTTTTCTTCGTTATTTTCTGTCATATATTTCTATTATAGCGTATTTACCTCTTCAAAAGGAATCTCCTTGTGCATTGCTTTAAGTATAGCGTCCTCTTTCATTGAAAGCATACCTTTTTCTCTAGCCAATTTTGTTATTTCAATCTCAGTAGGATTTTTCAATATGACGCTTTCCAGCTCTTTATCCATTTCAAAGACTTCTAGGACCGCCAGTCTTCCTCTCGTACCCTTTGGACAGCCTGAAGTTGGAGTAGCTTCATACACAGAGTCTGTAAACTCTAATTTATTTAAATATTTTTCTGGAAGATCAACAAACTGTTTATCTACCATCATCTTTATGGCACCTTCTACCGGAATAGCTTTACCTGAATCTGGACAAAGCCCTTTTACCAACCTCTGGGCAATAGCCAAAATCAAAGTAGGAGCGATGAGGTATGGATCAACTCCCATATCAACAAGTCTTGGTATAACACCCACAGCTGAGTTGGTGTGAATGGTAGAAAAAACCAAGTGACCAGTAAGGGCCGCTTGAATAGCAAGCTGAGCTGTCTCTTTATCTCTAATCTCACCAACCATAATAACATCTGGGTCCTGTCTCAAAGTAGTACGGAGTCCCGAAGCAAATGTATAACCTATTTCTGGACGGACTTGAGACTGCGATATACCTTCCATATTGTATTCAACAGGATCTTCCAAAGAAAGAACATTTTGATGTTCACGGTCTATTTGGTTTAACATTGAATACAAAGTAGTAGTTTTTCCAGAACCTGTCGGACCAGAAATAAGAATTAAACCATAAGGTCTTTCTATAGCTTTCAATATTTTATCTAAATTACCTTTAGACAGACCAAGTTGATCCAAAGGCCTAACTCCTTTTTCTTGATCCAAAATTCTCATCACAATTTTCTCTCCAAAATAAGCAGGAAATGTAGAGACACGGAAGTCTATCTTTCTTCCTTCTATCCTAGCTGTAAAACGCCCGTCCTGTGGCTTACGCTTCTCATCAAGACGCATATTACAAAGTATTTTTATACGGGCTACGACTGCTGAGTGCAGTTTAGAAGGAAGGACCAAACTGGTATTCATAACACCATCTACACGAAATCTGACTTTTACATTTTCCCTCCATGGTTCTATGTGAATATCTGATGCATTTCCGTCTGTGGCATATCTCAAAATAGTAGCTACTATTTTTGTCACAGGAGCATCTTCAGTAATTTTACCATCTCTACTACCAGAATCTCCTGAATCAGCAGAATCGGTACTTTCTTCTGTATCCAAAGCCTCTTTATTATTATCTTTCTTTTTGTTTACTTCTTCTTCTATTTTAAGCTCTGTCTCCAACTCAGATAAAGCTTTGGAAACCTCACCCGTCAAACCTTTATAAGTAGAAAATATTTTATTAAAATCTTCTTCAGAAATCATAAAAACCTTAAAAGGCATTTCTATTTTTGCTGAAATAAAATTTAAAGCATCTCTTGCCCCTATGTTATCTGGATCAACCATTCCAACCTCCAAAACACCATCTTGTATTCCTATTGGCACAAACTGGTAGTGAGAAGCGGACTCTTCTGGAATATATTCCAAAATTTTACCGGAAACCTCTTTACCTTCCATACTTCTAGTTGGAACATCAAGAAATTCCCCTTGAGCAGCTAAAATATCACTTGGAGAAAAACCTTTTTGGACCAAAGTCTGTTCCAAAGTTAAACCAAGTTTTATTGATTCTTTTCTAATAGATTTGGCTTCTACTTCAGAAATCTTTCCTCTTTGAGTTAATAGGTTCAATATATCCATAAGATTTTATAGCACTAAAAAACTTTTTAATTCAGAAAACTAATTACCTTTTCCTATTGAAGCAAATGGGTTATCCCTTCCTTGAATTTCTTGACTAACAGAGGAATCTGCATTTTTTAAACTTCTAAAAAGTGGTGAAGAAAAAACAGAAGCATTTATAGTTATGTCTTGAAATTCTTCAGCCAAATCTATAATATCTTGACTATCTGAATCTTCTTCTGAAAAAGAGTTATCGGAGATAATAAGTGCAGATTTGAAAAATGAATTGTAAACGATAAAACCAGACAAACCAAACATTATTATCGCTATGATTGCCTTTTGTGTTTGTGATAATGACATAATGTTTATTTTAAATTAACGAAGTGAATATGTGTTGGCTTCGACCGAAAATCCTAATATTGAACTATCTTCATTCTGACTATTTGGAACTACCTTGATCGAGTAAACATCTATCAATTGAAGGTTCTTCTCAAGATCTTTTAGAAAACTAACAAATTGTGGATATGTCGCATCCATAGTGAAAGAGACTTTTATTTTCTGATAAGGAGTTGGCTTTTGTTCTTCTAGTGCAACCTCAGAGTTATTTTCCGAAGTTAAGGCATAATCAAAAGAATCAATAGATGTATTGTATCTTGAAGCAAGAGAATTTATATCATTTGCAAGGCTTGGTCCGTCAAAATTCACAGGAACTACTTTTTTCATTTTTTCTATATCATCTACAGGAATAGATTTATATTCCGAAAGAACCTCATCTCTTTTTGTTGAAATATTTTTTGCCTTTTCGAGCACATCAGCAAATTTATCTCTGTCTTCCATAACCATTTTCAGGTCAGCATAAGAAGGACTGAGATATAGATAATATGTAGCTATACAGATTATTATTATAATAATTGGGGTTAATCCTGATCTCATATTTCTTCTTGGTTAGCTGGTATTGTTTCCTCTTGTGGAACTGGCACCACTTCTTCCTGAATAACCGGTATCAGAGTTTTCTCATATGAAAGTATTGCTGGATCTATAACAGATTTGAAAGTAGCTGTTATTGTTCCACCTTCTGAAAGCTCAAAGCTAGAAAATTCGGGGTTCATTATAAATTCTTGGTTTGAAAAAATTCCAGACTGCTGAGCAAAAGCTGAATAACTTTTTCCTTCCATTTTTACATCAACAACTATTTGACCGGCTAATTCAGAATAAGAAAAATCTGTAAAACGAATAGGTTTAATTGTCAGAGATTGTAAAACATTAAACAGAGAAGATATGGCTACGTGTTTTTGTAAAAGTTGGTTTGTAGACCTTATTGTTTTGTTGAAATCTATAAGCTCTTTTATTGTTTCTGGTTGAAAAGCATCTCTGGTATCAGATATGTCAGCTTTTATTGAAAGAATCTCTTTGTTTACTATTCTCTTATAAAAAAACAAAGCTCCTCCAGCAAGTAGGGTGGCAATGAAAAGTAAAGTGGCCACAGTAGAGAATATATCAAAAGAGCCTCCTTTTTTCATTGGATCTTCTCTCTGTGTACTTATCGGAGATTTTGGAATGAACGATGTTTGAAATTTGGGCTCCATAATTTAAACTAATTATAATATACAGAAAAATAAAACGCTACAAACTTATTCCACTTCTTGAAGTTTTCTAAGTGCTAAACCAACAGCAACAGCAAACTGAGGTCCCGTTCTTTTTAATACATCTTCCAAAAATGCCGGTGTGATTACTTTTGAAAAAGGATCTCCGCTAACGACTTCTGTTTGAAAACTTTTTTTGGCAATTTCTGTCAAACCAATAAGGGCACTGCCTCCCCCAACCATAACGACCTTGCTTACATTTTTATTATACTTTTTTTCATAAGCGATAATCACCCGATTTGCTTCTGAAAAAATATAATCTATAGTCACAGTCATAATATCTTTTACCCCTATATTGTCAGTTATGTTTGTTAGACCTTTTTCTCTTTTCAAGACCTCCGCTTCGGTGAAAGATATTCCCAAAGATTTTGCCAAAGCCGATGTCACAGCATAAGAACCTTTATTTATGGTATGAGAAGCCCTGAGTATACCCTTTTCAACTATATATATTTTTGTGGTCATTGCTCCCATATCCAAAAGCATCATTGGAGTAATCTCTTGATCCAAAACAGATCTCATTGTGCTAAATATTTCTATTTCAAAAAAGTCTGTTTGAAGACCACTTTGTGTGGCGATCTTTTTGTATTTTTCTATTGTTCCATTATGGAGAGCAACAACCAAAACTTCTAATCTAGGTGGAAGAGGTTTACCATCTGGACCGAACTTCTGGTTTGGATTTGATTCTGGATTTTTATCCTGAGGAATAAGTGACCAGTCTATAGTAACTTCTGACATAGGCACGGGCACATACTTCCTAGCTTCAAGAGGAACCATATTTGCCAATTCTTTTGCAGAAACCATAGGAAAATCTATAACAGAAACCAGACTAGAAGAAAAAGGTATAGCTATACCACATATCCTAGTAGTAATATTCACTTCCTTTTCAACCAATAAATCATTTATAGCCTCAACAACCTTATTTAAAGGCAAATTAGTAGCTTCACCAATACTACCGTGAGCATAAGGACCCAAAGACAATTCTCCGTACGTCTCCAAAACAGCTCTCCCACTTTTACGAGAAAGTTGAACTAGTTTTATAGAAGAAGTTCCAATATCCAAACCAATAACACTTGGACTCTGTTTTTTAAATAAATTAGTAAAGAAATTCGCCATAACTACCTATTAGTATATCATAAGGTCAAGTTGTATAATATATATATGTTGAAAAGTATAATGGATTTTTTATCTAAAATACTGGACTCAATATTTCCAAAAAGAAAGGACTACAAACGGGTAATAATTTTGACAAAAGAAGAGATAGAATCTTTACCAAAAAGCCCTGCTTTTGAAAAAATAGAATGGATTTACCCACTTTTTAAATACAAAGACCTTACAGTAAAAGCTATTGTATGGGAATTAAAATATAGAGAAAATACATTCCCACTGGAGCATATAGGCCAAATATTTTATGACCTCATAATGGCCCAAATGTCAGATATTCTGATTTTTGACAATGATGCTAAATTTGCTTTGATCCCAATACCAATATCCCCAACCACAAGGTCAGAGAGAGGTTTCAACCAAAGCGAACTTATAGCAAAATCCATAATCCCCTACGATACAGAGCATAAACTTTTATATGCTCCACAATGGCTGGAAAAAATAAAAGATACTCAAAAACAAAGTAAAAGTTCCACTAGAGAAGATAGACTCAAAAACCTTCTTGGTTGTTTTTGGGCAGACAAAAAAATAAATGATTATTATGTTTTTTTAATAGATGACGTGGTAACCACAGGAAGCACATTGTCCGAAGCAAGGAAAACCCTACTTGAGGCAGGAGCAAAAGAAGTATTTGCATTTACCATAGCTCATTAATATGCTATCTTTTTATATGTTAGGAGCCGTGTCAGAGTGGTCTAACGTGCCTCTTTGCTAAAGAGGTGTACTTTTAAAAGAGTACCGATGGTTCGAATCCATCCGGCTCCGCTACGGTAATAAATAAGGAGAGATGGGTGAGTGGCTGAAACCAGCGGTTTACTAAACCGCCGTGCCCTAACCGGCACCGAGGGTTCGAATCCCTCTCTCTCCGCCAGGACAATTTTTTATCGTGCAGGCCCGAGTGATAGCGACGGGGCTGTGACCCGACTGCTTAAAAAATTGTAAATAAAAACAACGACTTTTACGGTCGCTGTTTTTATTTTTGAGCTATAATACAAACGAATGAGTTACCATGATATAAAAAATAAACTTTTATACTGGATCCCAAAAATTCTGGCAATATTGTTGGGTGTATTTTTTATCGTATTTGGTGAATTTGATGATAGCCCAGGATTACAAGGACTAGGTCTTATCTTAATTATCACTACCATTGTTATCACAATCAGAAATAAGAAGAAAAAATAATCAATTATGATTTTTGAACATTCCTCAAAAAATAAAAAAGTTTTACTGCTTATATTTATCATTATTTTAGTGTTAGGTGTTTTTGTATTTTTCTACTCGTCAGTGATTTTTCAGGAAGGCAATCCCTGGCCTCAAATCAAAGGTATTACTCAACTGACGTTTGGTAAGTCGGATATTGTTAAATTGTCTGGCTTAGACAATAAATATCTAACCAAGAGCCAAGGCGGACCCATGGCAGTTGAAACTTTTATGAAAGACCTGGAATATAAACATACGGATCAAATGGGATCGGGATATTTTTATAAATCATCTAACAAAACTATTGTTTTAACTAGACGACAATATAGTCGTTTTTATACAATTTGGACTATTGCCGAAAATAATGATTCTGAGTCTAGCAAACTATGGATTACAACTACCAATGACCAAAGTATTATATTTCAATATCCAAAAGAACTGTTGGCAAAATATGTGAGTGTCGTGGAATGGCCTCCAGTTATTAAAATAGAGGATGGGACATATTTCTGCGAAACTACACCACTTGAAGTGAGCAGTATGTCGGATATTACTTCACAAAGAATGGTTGATAATAGAACTTATTGTGTAAATATAAAAAACGAGGGTGCGGCTGGCAGTGTTTATTTGTCATACACTTATACCACTGTTAAGAATGATAAGCTTGTAAATGTTGCTTTTACTTTACAATATCCTAATTGCAATAACTACGACGATGAACAAAACAAAGCTTGCACCAGCGAAAGAGAAACTTTTGATATAGATAGTATTATCGATCGCATCGTCCAGAGCATAAACTCCACCTAAGAACAGGCGTCCATTGCAGACGAGTTAAAAGAATGTCTACCGAAAAGCGATACAGCTAGTTATGAAAGATGTAATGAGCTTCTAGTGGACAAAACTTTACGGATGAAACCAATGGTAATTGGGATACGGTATTAAAAGCCCTTAATAATTGTGAAGTGGAAAGTGTTTTTTAAACCCATAGTAAATTGGTTACTCTCAAACTTAAAAATAGTAAAAAAGTTACCAAGGAAATTATTGTCGATGAGGGTGTAGAAAGATAGTCTGCAGTTTTTTAAATAAATTTGAAAAGCTACTATTTAGGTTTATAATAGATTTTAATGAGAAAAACCTTTATTACAAGTGGAATAATTATTTTATTATTAGGGATAGCCTCTTTCTTGTTAATTTTAAATAAACAAAATAAAAATATAAAGCCGGATATATCTTCAGGAATAATAAAGCCAACGGGCGAAGATCCCTCTTTGGAATCAGGATTACGATGTTATAAAAACGACCATTATCTAGCCGTAGTAAGCCAAGATGCTTCAGGTCGTGATAAAGAGGTATCGGTATTTGTTCGCTCTGAATTGATAGAACCAGTCCAGTGTGCTAAGTATATAAAAATAAATAAATTTACTTTAGATCTTGAACCAGCCACCTTTGTATTTGGACTAATTGGTAAATATTTGGTTCTTGATATTGGAACTGGACCGAGCAATCGGAAACTCCAAGTATATAACATAGAAACAAAAGTAAAAGTTTATGAAGATATGTATGCCGAACTCAAATTAGTAGAGCCAGATACATTGGTTTATTGGAGTATAAGTAATACGCCAGCAACAAAAACCAACTGTAGAGAATACACAGAAATCAAAGTACAAGATTTTACTCCACAACTACAAAAAATAACCCAGTACTCTCTAACAACCAAAAAGCTAACCTCCGGTGAAACTCGTTGCGTATCTACCCAATAAATCCGAACTACAGTAAGTATAAAAATTAAAAAATATGATTGTCTTAAAAAGAATTTATGAACCATACAGTAAAAAAGACGGCTTCCGTATTTTAGTTGATAGACTCTGGCCAAGGGGCGTAAGTAAAGAAAAAGCCAAACTTGATCTGTGGCTAAAAGAAGTGGCTCCAACAACCAATCTACGCAAATGGTTTAATCACGACCCCAAAAAATGGACTGATTTTAAGAAAAAATATAAAGCCGAACTCAAGGATAAAAAAGAGTATCTAAATGAAATTAAAAACTCTGTTAAAAAACATAAAGTAGTGACAATCCTATATGGTGCCAAAGATGAGGATCACAACGAAGCGGTGGTTATTTTAGAAGTACTTGAAAAAATGTAAACTATATAGCTGCCACCTCATCAAATAACTCTACTCCTTCTTTATAACCTCTTCTACCTTCTCCTACCCCAGAAAGATTTTCAACAATATCTATAGACCGTAAGTATTTAACCATCTTGAAACCGAGCTTAGATTCTGCTCGTAGCCTTAGTGGTGCGCCATATACAGACGGTAATGTCTCATAATTCATTTCATAAGCAAGTAAAGATTGTGGCATCATCATTTCTTTTAAAGTAAAGGTCTCGTAGTACGGACGACCTTTTTCATCTTCATCATATGCTGTAAACACAATGTACTGTGCATTTGGTAGTGGTTCAACATACTCCAATATATCTTGCATAGAAACTCCTGCCCATTCAGCAACTGCAGACCAACCCTGAATACAATTGTGTTTTGTTATCTGTTCGTTTTTTGTGAAATTGTTCTTTAAATCCTCTAGTGAAAACTCTGCTTTATTTTTGACTAGTCCACCAATTTTCAATTTCCAATCTCTAAAATTGTGTTCTGCAAACAACTTCCACTCTTCATTTTCTGGCGGTAGTCCGTTTACTCTAAAATAAGACGAAATATCCTTTTTTGAATAGTGTTGTTTTGAGGGTATCCTATCTAACAATGAATTTGTGAAAAAATTGATAACTGGATCAAGTATATCTTGCACTCGTTTTTCATAGCGTAGCGTATACCATGTCACGAAAAACTGTGAGAAAACAAAGATGGCAATGCCAATAGCAAATATGGTAATAGCAAGAGATAAATCACCATTGGAGTCTCCGAGAGTGATGTTTGAGATATTTTTTGGACCATTTACCAGTGCGACCATCACAAGGTGAATAACAACAAAAAGACTAATTCCTACTAAACCGAGAAAATGTATACTCCGTGCAGCTTGTCTACCACCAAACAATTTTTGATACCAAGGGAAACGCGCAGTAATTGCTGGAGCTAAAGCAAGTCCTGTAACAATCATCAGTGGAGCAAAAATAAAAATGACAGCGAAATAAGTGAGTTGTTGGAGTGGGTCATAAGGGGTAAACTCTGCTGGGTTAGGAAAATGAAAAGTAAGATATTGTGTAAATGTGTAAAATGCTTTTGGAAATATATCGAAGCTTGTAGGCACTAGTCGTCGCCATTCGCCTGTGACAAAAAGCATAGTGACATACACAAATCCGTTTGATAGCCAAAGAATGACCGAGAAAAAATGCCACCTACGCGCAGAACCCAACTTGTGAGTACCTCCAGTAATACCTAGGACAGGGTTTATGTACTCTACTTCATCATGAGATGTCCATAACTTATCATTTGGTATTTCTTTCTTTCCAAATTTTATCCACTCAGTACCAGGGGTACAATCATCATTCCAATACAACTTAGGATGGTCAGCTAAAATCTGAAGACCACTTCGCACAAGAAGTGTCATAAAAATAATATTGAGAAAATGAGTTACTATAAGCCAGAGCGGAAATCCTAACATAGTATATTTATTGTATATTATTTTTAAAAAACCATAAAGTCACTAAAAGTGGTAAAAATACGGTGCGATAGATAATATATAAAATAACCTTATATACAAGTCTTATCAATAGACAAATAATTTCATATCCCGTACAATTTATATATGAAAAATACAGTATTAATAATTTTAATCCTTGTAATTTTGGTAATTTTATCTACAGTTTTATTTTTTACCAAAACAAAAGCAACCATCCTAAATAAACACGCTATGAACGATAGTACAGAACAAATCTCTCTGAATACTCCCTTTGAAATGCTTCCTGGAGAAAGTATAGAGGTAGAAGAACTGACTCTAAGTTATGATAATCTACAACTACCACCCACATCTTTTCAGGGAAATAAAGACGAATATACATACCCCCAGCTAACAGCTACTGAGAAAGAAGATGAATTCCATTTTGCAGTTAATTCACAGTCTGATTCACAGTACTATCATGACTACCTTATAAAACTATTGGAGAGAGATGGAGAAAAGATAAAAATCAGTATAGAAAAAACACCTTCTACAAATAAGGTGCCAGAATATGTTGCAGTACAAAAAGCACTAAAAGTAGCCGAGGAAGCAAACGCTCCTATGCCAGAAGCCAGAGTTAGAATCCTTGAAAAAAATATATGGAAAATAGAAGTCAGTCTAGGCCCAACGGATTCTTATATGATGGTTGAAATAAATGCAAATACAGGAGAAGTTGTAAATATAACGAGACAAAATAGAGCATAAAATTAGAGCGACCACTCGGCCGCTCTTTTTTAACCTTATTGGCTATTTTTTGAAGAATCTCCTTGTCCTTCTTTTTTGACCGGATCGCTTCCCTGTTCCTTCCTCCAAGGACAGCGAGGACGTTTTCTTACTTTATGTTTCAAGAAAATCACCTCTCCTATAGAATACTACCATTTAAAATGAAAAGTACTCAAGGAAAAACTTTGCTATAATACTTCTGTATGAAAGAAACCTCAGCAACCCTAATAAAAAAAGAGGAAAGAAGACAAAATGAAACAATAAACCTAATTGCTTCTGAAAATTATCCCAGCCAAAAAGTCAGAAGCCATTTGTCTTCTATTTTATCTTCAAAATATGCAGAGGGTTATCCAGAAAAAAGATACTATGCTGGATGCGATGTTGTAGATGAAATAGAAAATCTAGCCATAGATTTAGCAAAAAAACTTTTTAAAACAAAATACGCAAATGTTCAGCCTCATTCCGGAAGCAACGCAAACTTGGCCTCATATCATGCAATCCTGACACCTGGACAAAAAATTCTAGCTCCTAGACTTGATTGTGGAGGGCATTTAACACACGGCTCACCGGCAAGTATCACTTCTAAAATATGGCAGTTCCAACATTATGGAGTAGATGAAAACGGCTTATTTAATTATGAAGAAATAAGAAAACAAGCTAAAAAATTCAAACCGAACTTAATCATCGCTGGTACCAGCGCTTACCCTCTTTCCATAGATTGGAAAAAATTTAGACAAATAGCAGATGAAGTCGGAGCATATCTCTTGGCAGACATTGCTCACCTCTCCGGGCTAATAGTTGGAGGGGCACATAAAAACCCTTCTCCTTTTGCCCATATCATAACCACAACAACCCAAAAAACTTTGAGAGGTCCCAGAGGAGGACTAATACTCTCAAACGACACAGAAATAGCAAAGAAAATCGATAAAGCTATATTTCCAAAACTCCAAGGTGGTCCGCACATGCAAACAATAGCATCTAAAGCCGAATGCCTAAGTGAAGCCAGCACAAAAGAGTTCAGAAAATACATCTCTCAAGTAATTAAGAATTCAAAAACTCTACATAAAGAACTAGTAAAATTAGGCTGTACTATGTGGTCAAAAAATACAGAGACTCATTTAACAAATTTTAACACTGTAAAGAGTTTTGGCCTTACAGGAAAAAAGGCTGAAGAAATATTGGAGAAAAATGGAATAATTGTAAACCGTGAAGCAATGCCTTATGATGAGAAACCCCCAACTGAAACTTCTGGAATACGTCTAGGCACACCAGCCATGACAACTAGAGGAATGAAAGAAAAAGATATGAAAAAAATCGCTCAGATGATAGTTTTCATACTAAAAGACAACAAAAATCTAAAAAAAGAAATAAAATTTATGGCCAAGAAATTTTCTCTCAATTAAAAACTCTTTTGCTATCCCATTAGAGTTTTACTTTATAACAGGAATTATATATATTAGATTATATAATTAGAGTAAAATCTTAATTACCAAATCAATAACTATAAACTCTAACGAAATGAAAAAAATAATAGCTTTAATCATAATAGTAATAATAATTGTAGGAGGATACTTATACTATAGAAACAGAACTCCTGAAATTATAATTGATGATATACCAAGTAGAACAGATCCTATGGGGCTATAATACTGGTAGAATATACACAAACAAATAAAGGATAAAAATGGGCTCAAAAAGCTCGTTTTTACTTATAAACCAAAACATATAGTATTATTAAACAATGAGAATAGATTCAGCCCTATCAAAGGAATTTCGTCTTTTAGATATCCAAAAAAAAGCTCTAGGTAAACTTGGTATAAATACCGTAGAAGATCTTCTTTATCACTTCCCTGTGAGATATGGGGATACTAGTAAAATGAAGACCATAGAATCTCTAACTAAAGGCGAAGATGCCACTATTTTTGGAACCATCTCAGGTCTGAAGACAAGCAAAGCTTTCATAAAAAAAATACCAATGTCCGAAGGGACAATAACTGACGATACTGGAAATATAAAAGTTGTTTGGTTTAACCAACCTTATATAGCCAAGATGCATAAAGAAGGAGAACTGGTTAGAATAGAAGGTAAAGTGACCGAAAGAAAAGATGAGTTGTATATGAGTAATCCTAAAATAGAAGCTGTCAGAAAAATACCAACAGCTGTTGGAGACTCTCTTTTTGGTCCAGGTCATGAAGACCACTCTCTATACCCTGTCTACCCAGAGAGTAAAGGAATAACCTCTTATTGGATATATCACACTATACAAAAAATATTTAGTAGTGGAGCTTTAGATGAAATAAAAGACCCTATTCCAGAAGAGACTCTAAAAAAATATAACTTACCAAACTTAAAGACTTCCATTATTTGGATACACACACCAAAAAAAGAAGATGATGCTCTATCTGCCCGCAAAAGATTTGCCTTCCAAGAAATATTTTTTATTCAAATCCAAAAACAAAAACAAAGAAAACTCTGGCAAGATAAGAAATCATTCAAAATAGAACCAGACAAAAAAACAATTGATGAATTTATTGGAAGATTTCCTTTTGAACCCACAAAAGCACAAGTAGAAGCTATTTTGACCATAACCTCTGATTTTAAAAAAGAATATCCTATGTCTAGATTGCTTGAAGGAGATGTGGGATCTGGTAAAACAGCCGTAGCGGCCGCCACTATTTATGCCATAACAAAAACAAGACCGAAAGACAAAGACTATGGAAATTTGCAAACTGCGTATATGGTACCAACAGAAATACTAGCCAAACAACATTATGAAAATTTTATACAGTACTTTAAACACCTACCTATAAAAATAGGACTTATAACAGGAAGCTCCTGTAAAATATTCCCTTCCAAAGTAAAACCGACCGAGGCAACTAAAATATCTAAAACCCAACTCATAAAATGGGTAGCAAACGGAGAAGTTCCCATTCTTATCGGCACACACGCTTTAATCCAAAAGAGTGTTGGTTTCAAACACTTAGCCTATGTAATAATAGACGAGCAACATCGCTTTGGAACACTCCAGAGACAAAGATTAACTCAGAAAAGTGAAATTATTCCGCATCTCTTGTCTATGACCGCCACACCTATTCCCCGAACTCTTTCCCTTACAATTTATGGAGATTTAGACCTGACTTTGTTAGATCAAATGCCGAGAGGTAGAAAACCTATAATTACAAAAATAATAGTACCAACAGAAAGACAAAATACTTATGATGAGATAAAAAAAGAATTAAACCTAGGTAGACAGCTGTATGTTATTTGTCCCAGGATAGACGAACCAGATCCAACAAAAGAAATGGCTATTATTGCCAAGTCAGTCACATTAGAGGCGGAAAATCTAAAAAAGAATGTTTTCCAAAAATGGAACATCGCAATATTACACAGTAAAATGACTCCAACTGAGAAAGAAAAAATTATGCAGGATTTTTCACTTAAAAAAATAGATATCCTAGTAGCGACATCCGTAGTTGAAGTTGGGGTAAATGTTCCAAATGCTACAATGATCATAATAGAAGGAGCTGAGAGGTTTGGATTGTCCCAACTTCACCAACTGAGAGGAAGAGTTATTCGTTCAAACCATCAAGCTTACTGCTATGTATTTACCGAAAGTAAAAGCACTAAGACGAAAGAAAGACTGAAAGCTCTAACTTTAGCCAAAAATGGTTTTGAACTGGCTGAGTTTGATCTTTCACAAAGAGGATCTGGAATGCTTTATAGTGGAAAACAATGGGGAGTTTCTGATATTGCTATGGAAGGATTGAAAAATATAAAAATGGTTGAGTTAGCCAAAAAAGAAGCTACTGAAATAGTAGAAAAAGATCCAAATCTCTCAAAATATCCTACTATTTTAGAATATTTAAATTCTTTAGGAGAAAAAATACATTTTGAATAGTACAATTCTGGCATTTAAATTTAAAGTGTGATATAAATCCCAATTCATGTCTAAAAACATTTTAAAAAAAATAGGTTTTATTCTACTCGTCATTTTTGCCATCATAGGTGCTAGTTTTATTTTTATTTATTTTGCTGTTTTGTGGGGTTTTACAGACACAAAAGGAATCATAGATAGACAAAGAGAAGTTTTTTTGGAAAGCGGAAAGGAAGGGTTGGCAAACACAATAGACTCACAAAATACCGACAATTATTGGCAAAAAACTGAGGAGTGGCAAGTTATTAAAACAGCTCTACTAAAAGACAAAGATGTTTTATACAGAGCTGCTCTATCTTCCGGAGTATCACCTAGACTTATCGCCTCTCAACTTATTGTAGAACAACTAAGAATGTTTAATTCTGACAGAGAATCTTACAAAAAATTTTTTGAACCACTTAAAATACTAGGTAGCCAAACGAAATTTTCTTGGGGAGTAATGGGTATGAAGGAAGATACCGCTATAACAGTAGAGCAAAACTTAAAAAATCCAGAGTCTCCTTTTTATCTTGGAATACAATTTGAAAATATACTGAATTTTCAAACAGAAAATATAAAAGAAGAAAGATTTACAAGAATGACAGACCAGAGGAATCATTATTTTAGCTATCTTTATGCTGGGATTTACCTAAAACAAATAATGTCTCAATGGGAAAAAGCTGGTTTCCCTATATCAAATAGACCAGAAATACTTTCAACTCTTTACAATATAGGTTTTGTTAATTCAAAACCAAACCCTGATCCAAAATCTGGTGGAGCTTTAATAGAAATCGGCAACAGGACATATAGTTTTGGTTCCTTGGCTAAAGAATTTTATTATTCAGATGAGTTGCTGTTAGAGTTTCCTAGATAGATAAAAAAGCAAGGTTACTCCCCCCTTTTTTTTTGATTCTTGTTCCATATTTTTAGTAAGCACCAAGGAATCTCTCCCTCGAAATTTTTTCATCACAATTCATATCCGGACTCGACCCTTACAGGGTCAGTACCCCAATTGGATATTTTATTCCTCATTCGACAAGCTCAGGATCATAAAATATCTCAATCGGGCTTCGAGTCCTGACGAAAGGTGCCCCACACCTTTCTGTGCGTACAAAAAATTTACTCCCGGGGAATTTATTGTGTGTCTATACAACCACGCTCGAACGTATCCTAGTAAGAATATCTGACAATTCTCCCACACGTGCTCCGCGCATAATGATATGAACCTGAATCGTACGCTCTCGCCCCGCCACCCACCTCCTGCCGAGCCGTCCTCGCTTCGAGGTGAAAAATAATTATCTGATTTTCTTCTTGACAAGGATTAAGGTATAGCTTATATTTATTTACAAATGGATGTGGAGACGTTCTTCACATTGTACATTCACAACTCTAGAAAGGAGACTGCCATGAAGAACCCTAAAAAGTTCTCTTGGAAAGTCATCTCCAAGGACAAGCCTCTTCCCGGCACGATCGTGTGTCAGGAACAGTGCAGCTCCGGTGGTGGTGGCAACGGCAAGTGCGGCACCGGCAAGTAACCCGGGTGTCCCACCCGCTCCCTCAAGTGGTGCAACAACTCTCGAGATTGTTGCACCACTTTTTACTTTATAATTTCGATAAATCTTTTAGGATTGGTTTTCATTAACTCATCCCAAGATAAATTTTTGTTCTTGTTTATAAATTCTTTAACTAACCAATATCCAACGGAGTACCCTGTCCATCTCTGATACTTGTCATTTCCAAACAAAAATTCTTTTATCACTTTCTGATCTCTGGACTCAAGAATATCTTTTGATCCCTTTAATACTTCAAACGCCTCATCTTTATTTAAAGCTCCAGCCCACTTGCTTACTTCAGGATGAAAATACTGCTCTCTAAAATTTTCTGCCAAACCTTCTATTAAGATTTCATCTAAAAGCGTGTAGTTACTAAAATCATCGTAATGATGGTAATAATAGATTGTATGATTCAGTTCGTGAGCGACAGTATTTTCGATGGACTTTTTTGAGTATTCATCCAAATTTACAAACAAATGAAAAACGCAACTGTAAACTGCTACAGCCATGACACCGTCAAAAACTTTGTCATCTTCGGTGGTAAGATATGGATGAACAAAAATAAAATTCTTAGTTGGAACAGGTAACTTTTCATTACACTTTTCAATAGTTTCTGAAATAGTTTTTTCTATTTCCAGCTTCTGCTCTTCAGAAATTCCTTTGTACTGTTCAATGTTTCCATTTCCAATGTGATCCAATAACCCCTGTTTTAACAAATCGATATTTGTATATCCACAATAATCAATGCTTCCTTTATCTTTTATCAAAGAAACAATTGAGCCCGCTATCTCATCTTTGTCCTTAAATTCTCCACTTGGAAAATAAAATTCAATTTGTGATAAATCTTTACTCATAGCTTCATTTTAGCAAAATATAAAAGAGGCGGAAAGTTTTTAGCTTTCCGCCTCTGGGGTCATTCGAAAGGATGCGGGAACTTGGTTAGCTGACCATAAGCCAACTTACCTTGTCTAAACCTCTCGGCAACTTCGTACAAACGCTTCATTCCAGCGGGTTCTTGGCGATTACCAAAGGTCATCTGTACAGTGCCAGGAACGATCACTCTGACAATATTCAGATCGCCATTTCCACCATAGTCATCCGAGAGCTCGAGAGGAACAACTAAATGTTTCCACCCCTTATTCTCAAAACAACCAAGGAGGTCGCCCCAAGTTTTAGAAGTGTTACCCCCTATCTCTTGAAACGATACAGACCTCTGGCTTTCAACCAAGAAATCCGCACGATGGAAATATTGTCTTTGGCCGTAAAGACGGCCATGATCATTAGGCCAGATGACCTCGTCTGGACGAATCTTGTCGGGCACACCATGTTGCAGACGATGAAGAACAGAGGCCTCCACTTCCATGAGCGCATGGCTAACAGCATGCTCGATATCGAAACTGGAGCAAGACGCACAAGTGCTGAAAGTACACTCTGCACTTTGAGCCATGACAAATACCACAGGTGCCAGATCAAGCGAATGATCAACAATCCACACCTCAAACCCAACATCCCTTAGCTCATAGATACGCTTTTGGATATGATCCGGTAGGGTATCTTCTGAAACTATTGGCATATCGAGTCTGCAAAAGTATGAATTGATGAATGCATCCCTCTCAATCAGTTCAAGAGTCCCGGTCTCAATCGCCGTTTGCTTATCAGGGTGCGCAGCGCATCCCGACGAGTTTGAAAAACAATAGTAAGGCGTTTCTGGAAAATACGGAAAATAGACATGGTCGGCAAGAATATGAAATTCATTACCATCCAAGTCGAATCCTTTTGTCCAGTTGTACCTCATATCATCATCAAACTGTGCAAACGGAAACCCTTTGATCCTGTACTGGCTCTTGTGGAATCGGATAACTTCTCGAGGATCGATAACATTATCCAACTCACGATAGGTAGCACAGGCCAGCTCCGGGATACATCCGCAAGAAGTCCATTCCTTGGTTTCAGAAATTGCTTTTTTCAAAGCCATTTCAGGAGAAGGGTCTCTACCGTGCGACCAGCTTCGTTTTTCTGATAAACGAGCTGAGGCTATAGCAAAACCAGGAGCATACCCATTGGCTATTGGAATAGCCCAGTCAACTTGCAAGGCCGAAGGCTTTTCCAACTCAACTTGCTCACCCTCTTTACCAAAAGCAACGAGAGTAAGAGGCTGGTAGTCATCAGGAAGTTCAATAGACTGAGCAACGAGCTCGTCTACAAAACCTCCAATTTCCAGAGTTGCAACACCTTGACGAGTGGCTTCCAAAAGAATGTTCTGGGCGGAATGCCCAGCTTCCAGAGGAACGTACAACATGCTTCGGTTGCCATATTTTTGGTTCGATACAGTGAAAGAACCACTAATGACAATGACTCCATGAGTTCCTTTCTGAATGCCAGCAGGACTCAAGAAAGATCTAGCGAACTTCAATACGTCAGTTGAGACAGACCTGAAGCCAACAGAACTTTCTTGATCGTAAAGCACTCGATATACCCCAGGATCCAAATCGCCTGTTTTTGCAAACAAACCAACATGAATCATTAGAGGGTAAAGTGCTCCAGCGGATGGCACAGAGCGATGAGACCGACCGTCAGCCGTCAGGCATTCTCCATATGCACTCCAGAGCAGATCAATGACAGTTTGAAAATCAACGGTCTCTCCAGAAAAAGTACGAACAGATTTGCGGCGGCCGATAATCTCAAAGAGATCACTTTTTGAAGGTTGATAAGCTCTCTCTAAGTTCTCTTCACGGTGCCTTTCAGTGGCCTGAGATACCAGACGTGCCACATCTTCATCGCTGACATTTGTCGGAAACCTCATTGGGTTCGTGACAGTTTGCCAGAACTCATCTTCAAGTGTTTTTCCATCAACAATCACTTGTTTTTGGAACAACTCCTCGATAAGTCCTTCGATTGATGCTCGGTCCCAATCCTGGGACAAGATATCAATTACTTCGTTAAACCCCCTGCTTCCATTGCAAACCTCCAAGAGGTGTGCAGTAACAGCTCGAGGAATCTCAACCACAACTTCTTTACCGAGAGTTATGAAGGTTGTTTTGTTACTTGTAATGAGGGCTGAAGCCCACACAACAGGGATACTTTGCGAGTCCATAGCCCCCTCCTTTCACTTGATTTTGTTAAAAAACTACCTGACGCGACATTACAATATATCTATTCTTGAGTCAAGTAAAACGGTAAAACGTACGGAAGCAAATCAGATAATCATTTTCCTCACCGGAGCAAGGAAATTATCAGACATTCTTGGTAAAATACGTTCGAGCGTGGTTGTATAGATACACCAAAACTCTAAACTTACAGTTTCATTACTCAGGCACCAGGAGTCTCTCCTACAATTTTTTCTCGTCGTCACTCGAAAAAATCCTAGGCGCCAGATTTCCGACACTCGCTGGTGCGAGCGTAAACCGGAAATCTGTTCGAGTCCTTAATACAAAGCTGTGCTTTGTATTTGCGTGTGCACGCACCAGGACTCGAACCTGGGACCGGTCGTGTATAAGACGACTGCTCTACCAACTGAGCTATGCGTGCAATAATATCAACCAACTTGTCCATTTAGGAAAACCTATACATCCAATATCAGCACCACATTAAAATATCATATTTATTGAAAATTAAAAAGAGTATAATAATAAGTATATAAAATAATATAAAAATATGGACCAAACACAAGAAAATAAAAAACTGTGGTTTAAAGCCAAAAGATTTGGTTGGGGTTGGTATCCCGCATCTTGGCAAGGATGGCTGATAACCATAGCTTATACAGTAATCCTTTTAGCCCTCGGTTTTAGTCTTGATGAAAATTCTACGGACCGGGAAGCTCTATTTATTTTAGTTATACCTATGATACTTTTAACTATAACTTTTATTAGAATAGCCTACAGGACAGGAGAAAAACCTCGTTGGCACTGGGGTAAGTAGTTGAAAGGCCGGATCAAATCCGGCCTTTTTCTTTAGAGCCCAAGACTCAGTTGTTCCGGGAAAAATCCCGAAAAAGAAAGTTGTTCTGGGGATTTACTTTTCAAAATGAGTCCCCCAGAAAGTGACGGCTCTCGACCACAATAATCGCAAATTTCTGAGAGTCTATCCTCTACAATCCTTTCAACTATTTTTCCTCCACAGGGGACTAACTCCCCTTCAACCAAATGAGGCACTTTGCATCTCATATGAAAAGAAACTCCTTCCTTTTAAAATACTACTCCTCTACTCTAACAAAATCAACTAATCCTGGTGTTCAATATCAAGCTTCTTTTTTGGTGTAATTCCGTTAACAATAAGAATGTTTTCAAATTCAGCTCTTTCTATAGTCTCTACTTCTATAAGTTTGTGGGCTATAGAATCTAAAAGCTTTCTGTTTTCGGTAACTATATTTTTAGCTTTTTCTTCCGCCTCTTTCATTATTTTGGAAACTTCTGCATCAATATCAGCCGCTACTTTTTCTGAGAAAGCTTTTTCCTCTACACCTCTTCCAAACAAAACTTTTCCTCCTTGACCTTCTAAAGCTATAGGCCCAAGTTTGTCAGACATACCATATCTTGTGACCATATCACGAGCCAAAGCAGTAGAAACCTGCAAATCATTTGAAGGTCCGGTAGTTAAATCATCAAAAAGCATTCTCTCTGTGACATATCCCCCAAGAGAAACAGCAATATCATCTAGAAACTCTTTTTTGGATTGAAGTCTTCTATCTTCTAGAGGAAGTTTCAGCACATACCCAGCCGCTCTGCCTCTAGAAATAATAGATATCTTATGAACAGGATCTGCATAAGGTAATATGGATGCTAATAAAGCATGACCGGCTTCGTGATAAGCGGTAATTTCTTTTTCTTTTTTAGAAAGGATATGGCTTTTTCTTTCTGGACCAAGCATAACTTTTTCGATTGAACGAATAAGATCGTACTGAGAAACTTTTGTTCTATTTTCACGAGCAGCAAGTATAGCCCCTTCGTTCATTAGAGAATGTAAATCTGCTCCAGAAAATCCAGGTGTCCTTTCAGCAATTACCTCTAAAGCAACATCTTCTGCTAAAGGTTTTTTAACAGCATGAACTTTTAATATTTCTTCTCTATCTCCTCTATCTGGTAAATCCAAAGTGACACGTCTATCAAACCTTCCTGGACGCAAAAGTGCAGGGTCTAGGACATCTGGCCTGTTTGTGGCAGCCATAACAATAACTTTTTCGTTTGGCTCAAACCCATCCATCTCTACTAAAATCTGATTCAAAGTTTGTTCTCTCTCATCATTTCCGCCACCAGCTCCAACACCCCTCACTCTTCCTACAGCATCTATCTCGTCTACAAAAATAATAGCTGGAGAGATTTTTTTAGCCATCAAAAATAAATCCCTCACCCTACTTGCTCCCACTCCAACAAACATCTCAACGAATTCTGAACCAGAAATAGAAAAGAAGGCTACACCAGCTTCACCAGCAACAGCACGAGCAAGGAGTGTTTTTCCTGTACCAGGGGCACCCATCAAAAGAATCCCTTTAGGAATACGAGCCCCGATATCTAAAAACTTTTTTGGATTTTTAAGAAAATCTACAATCTCTTTGAGTTCCTCTTTGGCTTCTTTTGCTCCAGCCACATCTTTAAAAGTTACTCTTTGAGCTTTATCATTAGGGTCTATCATCCTAGCCTTTGACTGACCAAATGTTAGAGCTTGCATACCTGCCCCTTTGACCTGACGAGTTATGAACCAAATAAAAACAAGTATAAAAAGTATTGGAAATATTATTGGGGCTAAATTTAAAAGCCAGTAACCTATTCCACTAGGATTTTCAACATTTATAGAAACCCCTTCCATTTCTTCTGGTGTAACTCCGTAATTAACCAAAGTTTGAGATAACGCTTGACCAGGTTCTTTTTTGGATTTTTTGACAAGTTCACTCTCTTTGTAAATAACTTCCAAGCTATCCCCACTTACATTTACACTTTGAACTAAGTCAGATTTAACGTCTTTTGAAACTTCAGATATAGAAATATTATCTATTTTTTTTGTGTCATTATTTATCAGAGAATACAAAGTAGAAAGTATTAGAAACACCAAAAAAATATAAAGAATATAGCCAAGCAAAGTGTTTTTATTTGGATTTTTTTTACTACTTCTGTTTATTATTATTTTTATCGGTTTTTTGGGTTTATTTGGAGTACTCATAATAAAGACAGTATACACGAAAATGTTAAAATTAAAAGAAAAATACCCCACACCTCGCCGTGACCTATGTCGCGACGAGGAGGGGGTATGCAGAAGGTGCCTGATTAGAGGATCTTCTGCTGGCTGGCTAAGGAGGACTATCTCCTCGTTGCCGGAAAGGAGCCCGCTCCACAGCGGGGATACAACAACGAGAAGAGACTCAACTTATCCAACTTTATAATATCAAAAAAATCAGATTTGTCAAATCTATAAAATAAACATATTATATAAATACAAACCATTATGGCCCTTGTATCAAACAAAAAAATATACTTAAACTACGAGGTTTTGGAAAACTATACAGCCGGTATAGAGCTTTTTGGTTTTGAAGTAAAATCCTTAAAAAGAAGCCAAGGTTCTCTAGAGGGTAGTCATATAACCATACGGGGAAATGAAGCTTTTTTAGTGGGCATGTTTATACCTCCTTACCAAGAAAACAATACACCCAAAGACTATGATTCTCATAGAAACAGAAAATTACTACTGAAAAAAGATGAGATCATAGAACTTGAAAAAATAGAAAAAGCAAAAGGATTGACAATTACCCCTATTTCGGTGTATAATAAGGGTAAATATATCAAAGTAGATATAGCCATAGCTAGAGGAAAAAAGAAGTTTGACAAGAGAGAAACTCTTAAAAAGAAAGATACTTTGAGAGATATTGAAAGAGAACATAAAGTTCGTTGACAAGACAAACCTACCTCAAATCAGGTACAGAATTATTTCTTCCTCCAAGTATGTTTTTAAGGTACACATAAATTTCTGGTGAAATTTTGCTCCGTATCGGCTACCCGCCTTGCGAAGCTCTAAAAAATATGCTCTTCAACAAAATAATTCTGTTTCTATTTTGGGGATGCTAGGTTTTGACATATAGAATTTCATAATCTGCGCAATGTGGAGCTCTACTGACTCCTTAAACCGGTAGAAAAGATAAGTGCAAACAACTTATTTTCAAAAGCCAAATCAGCAGTTTCTCCATATTTTGGAGTAAACGATTTTGCTTTCTCTTACGCTAACGCCTAAGGGACGGTCTATCCCCTGACACCTAATACGGGAAATAGATTGATATAAATTTTAGGTTAGAATAACAACCGTCTCGATTGTTATTTGAAAAGTAGAGACAACATATATGTATGTTTTGTTTATTTTATAGTACATATGTGTTACAAAAAATAAACTATACATTGTAGAACCATTTTATGTTTCTGTATGCACGCGGTTTCGATACCGCCATCTCCACAAAAATAACGAGCTTAGCGACTATATTTTTGTAGGATGCCGAACGTAATCGTTTGGCGCCACAGACAAATAAAAACCTCTCATAAGAGGTTTTTATTTGGTATAATAGTCCATATGAAAAAATTTATACTTATAATCATTTTATTAGCCATATTAGGAGGAGGTCTCTGGTATAAAAACCAGAAAATAGAGCCAGAAAAACAACAAGAAATTGGATATAACGAATACAACGACACTAACTTTTACTTTAAATACCCTAAGGAACTATCAGTTATAAATAACGGCCAAGCTGTATCAATATTCCACAATATACCGTTTGAAAACACAGGCGCTTGTGATATGGAGGGAGAAGAAACAGCCTATCCTAGATTAGATGATTTTGGTGTACAAATTCAAAGATTTAACACTCCTTTAGTAGAGACTGTTAAAGCTCTAAGCTCCTATATGCCCGAAGAAAATTTTGCAAACGGCAAACTTTTGGAAAATTCCGGCTTTATAGATAAAGTAACAATTGGTCCTTTTAGCGGTTTTGCTATATACGAAGGGGTTGAGGGTTGTGGTCATACTATTTATTACTTCCCTACCTCAGAAAACGAAACTCTGGTTATAACACATGATTCCATCCAGACTCTTTCTGGAGTAAGAGGCCCAGAAATAGTAAATGAAATATTGAAGATTCCAGGAGCTATATCAAAAGAAAAATCTAACGAAATATTTAATGAAATAGTATCTAGCCTGATTCTGAAATAAGGGTTGCGTAAAATAGAAAAAAATGTTATTTTATAAAGGAATTTGATTAAATATAGATAAAGCTTTTGAGTATAAATATTAGAATAAATAACCAAATACAAGCCTCAGAATTGCGAGTTTTGAGAGAAGACGGTGAAAACCTAGGTGTTTTGTCTTTCTCAGAAGCTTTGGATAAAGCTAGAGAAGCAGGATTAGATCTCATTGAAATATCCCCTAAAGCCAATCCTCCTGTTGCAAAAATAATGGATTATGGTAAATTTCAGTATGACGAAAATAAGAAGCAAAAGATTGCAAAGTCAAAGGCTCATACAGTAGAAGTCAAAATAATACAGGTAAAAGTCGGCACAGGAGAAAACGACTTAAACCTAAAAGCCAAAAAAGCTTCTGAATGGCTCAGAGAAGGACATCGTATAAAGATAGATCTATTTCTACCAGGCAGAACAAAGTATATGGACATAAACTTTCTAAAGGAAAGAATGGACAGAGTTCTAAAACTTATATCTGAAGAATATAGAGTGGAAGATGAAGCAAAGAAAAGTCCAAAAGGTTTGAGTATAATAATAGAAAGAAGTAAATAAATTTATGACAACAAAAACAAACAAATCATTTACAAAGAGATTGAAAGTCACCAAAAAAGGTAAAATCTTGGCAAGAAAAACTGGCCAGAACCACTTTAATGCTAAAGAATCTCGTCGAGCCCAACTAGCCAAAAGCAAAGAGGTAAATTTTCCTATTAGCAAAAAAGATAGAGCCAGATTTATTACAGAGTAACAATTTATTAATAAAATATCATGACAAGAGTAAAGAAAGGTGTTAACGCACTAAAATCAAGAAAAAATATCCTTAGAAAGGTAAAAGGATATAGATATGGAAGAAGTACAAAAGAAAAACAAGCTATGGAAGCAATCTTTCATGCTGGAACTTATTCTTTTGCTCACAGAAAAGACAAAAAAGGTGTTGCTAGAAGATTATGGAATGTAAAAATATCATATTCCCTAAAAGAAATGGGGTTATCTTACAGTAAACTAATAGGAGCTTTGAAAAAGCAAAACATAGACTTGGACAGAAAAATCCTAGCTACTCTAGCAAAGGACGATCCAAATACATTCAAACAAATAGTCGACTCTGCAATGAATCCAAAACCAAAAACAGAAGCTAAACCAAAAACAACAGCCCCTACAAAATAAAAAAATGCCTTCGGGCGTTTTTTTAAACTTTAAATCTCTTTCTCAGCAACATAATTTTAGGGTACACCATAAGTCTTGTTAGACTTTGGCTCAATCTCCCTACAGGAGCAGTACACCTTTCACATTTTATTACAAATGTTCAAGGTCTTGCGAAGTGATATCATCACTTCTCACCCGCCATCGCAGTCTGAAGTCCCTAAAATTGTAATGAGTCAACAAGATTTAAGAGATTTTAAATAACATCAGTACTCCAATTCATACACCTTCCCTCTCTCTGGATATACAGCATCTACTTCCAAATAATCCCGCAGCCTTTGAACCAAAAAAGTTGAAGACGAAGGTTCTCCCATTACCACAAAAACTTTTTTTAGAGTATCTTTTGTATCAGAAACAAATTCTACAAGATGATCACTATCTTTGTGTGAAGAATATCCTGAAATATTTTCTATCCTAGCTCTAATTTTTACTTTTTCCCCTTTTATATTTACATAAGAAGGTCTCTCTTCTATCATTCTTCCTAAAGTACCAACTGCCTGATAACCCATCATAAGTAAAGTACTTTTTGGGTCAGGCAGAAAATTTATTTCATGATGGATTATTCTGCCACCAGACGACATGCCAGAACCAGCAATAATTATTTTTGGATTCGGAATTCTGACTATTTCTTTTGAATCCATTGAGCTCTGAGTAATGTGAAGTTTTGGAAAATTGAAAATATCATCACCTTCGCTTATTTCCTCTTTTACATTTTGATTAAAATTTTTAGAAAGTCTTTTATATATATCCGTCACTTTTATAGCTAAAGGTGAGTCTAAAAATACTGGAACAGATTTTATAACCTTGTCTTCTATTAAATTATTTAGAAGATATAGAATAACCTGCGTTCTCTCTATTGAGAAGGCTGGTATAACCAAAGCCCCACCAGAAGATATAGTTTCCTCTACTATTCTTTTAAACTTCCTATCTCTTTCATCTTTAGGTTCATGATTTCTATCACCATATACACTATCCATAACCATATAAGTCGCGTCTGTAATTTTTTCCGTATCTTTAAGTAGCGGAGTTGGAGAGTTACCGGTATCTCCTGTAAATACGAACTTAGTTTTTCCAAAAATAAACTCCATTATAGACGAACCTAAAATATGTCCAGCGTCTTTTAGGTATACAAAAAAATCATCGTTTATAGAGGTTTTTTTATGATACTCAATTGTCTTCCATAGAGACAGAGCTTTATTTAGATGGTCAGAATTATATAAGAGATTATCTTTGTCCAATGCTTCACTGGTCATTATTTTCAAAGCATCTTGAAACATTACAGAAGATATTTCCTTTGTTTCTGGAGTTGAATAAATAGTTCCACTAAAGCCTTCTTTTACAAGTTTAGGTATTCTACCTATATGATCCATATGAGCATGAGTTACAAACAAATAATCAATCTTTGAAGCATCATAAGGGAATAATTTTTTATTTTCTTCTTCAGAGTCCACTGTCCCTTGAAGCATTCCACAATCTACTAGAAATTTTGTCTTCTGACTTTCAACTAAGAAGTTGGCTCCTGTGACGGTGCCCACTCCGCCCCAAAATGTGACGTCTAGTTTTTTAGTCATTTTTGTTTTTTGAATCCATAAGATAATAACTATACTTTGTACCCAAAATACCTCCCATAATATCCATCAAAATATCTAACAAAGTATCTTTTATAAAATTTATTCCATCAGATAAATCTGTTGCCCCTATCCAAAGTTCAAAAACTTCCCATAAGACCCCAACCATAGTAACCCACAAAATAATAGTAAATATTTTTGGATAAGTAGTTTTATTTTTGTTAAATACTGTCCATAAAGACACAACCACCATAGCGACCCAAAAACCACCTAGAAAATGCATGAGTATGTCAAACCAGCTAGATGTCCAGTAAAAATAAAGATAAGTGGCAAATAGATTTAAAACCCCTATAAAAAAGAGTAACCAGAAAGTATTTCTAAAAAGTTTATTTTTGACCATTAGTATAATAATATCGCGATAAATTGAAATATCAAAATAACTTAAAAGAACACAGATTATAAAATGGCCTTCGGTTTTCATAAAATATAACTTATCAAAAAAACCCTTACGGGTTTCTTTAATGGGGCTACATGAATTTTCCCTAGCGAAACACTAGGTGGGTGCTCGCAAACATACACCTCTGAACAAAAGCTCATCACTGCATGCTAATATGAAGCTCCCTGAAAAATGGTTAGAAAGAAAAAATCATGCAACCCTGAGTCTATTATAGCATAATTTACTCTAAAACTCCATCAATATTTACATCATAAAGTATGTGCTCCTGAACCAATTTATAACTGATAATCTCTGTATGAGAAAACCAGTGTTTTATCTCATTTTCTGCCTCTAAAACTGAACCAGAAGCATGTATAATATTTCTAACAGCCCTATTATCTGTATCAGCCATTATGTAGGAATCCAAGACATAATCCCCTCTTATGGTACCAACATCAGAAGATCTTGGCTCGGTTCCTCCAGTTATTTTTCTGACAAGCTCTACGGCATGCGCACCCTCCCAAACCATGGCTATCACTGGACCAGAAGTCATGTATTTTTTTAGATTCTCTAGAACAATTTTTGTAATTTCCAAAGGATCATCTGTCCACAGCTTCTCTCCCTTTTCCTTTGCGGCCTTTATCCTCTTTTCTCCCGTTATTCTTCCCCATTCTGGATCTAAAGTATAATGCTTTTCAATCTGGTCTTCAGTTGGAAGAACCATCTTTAAAGCAGAAAGTTTTAACCCTATTTTTTCATATCTTTTTATAACCTCGCCTATTAAAGTTCTTTGAATACCGTCTGGCTTTATAATAACTAAAGTTCTCTCTTTTTTTGGATGATTCATATGAGAATATATTAGCATAAAATATAATCTAAATTAAGTAAAACTCTTATCTCGGAATATGTTAAAAACTCCGCTCTCTCATTATAATTTTGGAGACTTCGCAGGCAGGTAGCCGAGACGGAGCAAAAGTCTAGCAAGACTTTATGTGTGCTCTAAAATTATGTTGTCGAGTAAGAAATTTTGAAGTGAAATCGCGTCGCAAGTATATATTATATGTTGCTGAGGAAGAGATTTTAAATTTAGAAACAAGAAGTTTACTAAATTTAAATTACTTAGTAAGGATTATTGGATCCCCACCTGTGATAGCAATAGTATGTTCAAAATGAGCAGCTTTTGAGCCATCACGAGTTTTGTATGTATAGCCATCTTTGGCCAAAGTAATGCGAGAAGAACCTAGTGTTATCATAGGCTCGATGGCAATAACCATCCCAGGCTTTAAAAGCTCACCCTGACCCGGTTTACCCTCATTTGGTACAAAGGGGTCTTCATGGACTTTATAACCCACTCCGTGGCCAGCAAGGCCTTCTGAGAGGCCGTAGCCAAGCGGTCTTACGAAACTTTCTATAGCGTTTCCAATATCTCCTATATGGTTTCCTCCTTTAGCTTCTTTTATACCCAAATATAAAGCCTCTTTGCAATGTTCTATTAATTTATGGTCTTCTTCTGAAATAATCCCTACACCTATTGTAATAGCACCATCTGTTATCAAATCTTTATGAGTCAGCCCTAAATCAAGAGAAACAACATCTCCTTCTTGTAAAATTCTGTCTCCTTCGTTTGGGATACCATGAACAATTTCATCATTTATTGAAACGCATAGAGCAGATGGAAAAGGTCTTTTAGCTCCACGAGGAGTATAATTTAAAAATGATGGTTTATCTCCACCCTCTTCTATAAGCTTCCTAGCATAATCTTCTAGTGACTTAGTTGTAACTCCGGGAGAAACTTTTTTAGCAACCTCGGATAAAATGAAAGCGTGACGAGCGCCACCCTCCTTCATTTTTTCTATTTCTTCTTTTGACTTTATATTTATCATAATTACCAATCTAATTTTTCCAAAATATCCTGGTGTACTTTGTCTATTGACTGCTCTCCGTTTACCTCTATGAAACTAAACTTATCGCTAGTCTTAAAATATTCAACAGCCGGCAGAGTATCTCTTTCAAACCAGTCTAATCTTTTCTTTATCTGTTCTGGTTCTAAATCATCTGAACGACCCCTCAAAGTCAGCCTCTCTTCTGACCAATCCCTAGATACATCCAAATAGACTATGTAAGGCTTTCTTTTATAAAACTCCATAGCTGTGGCAAAAGTCATAGCTTCTGGTAAAGAGCGAGTGATACCATCAAATAAAATGTGATTATTTTCTTCAATAGAATTGATAACTATATTAGCCCACATCCAAGTTGCTAAAAAGTCTGGCTGTCTTTCGCCTGTTTTATATATTTCTAAAGATAGTTTGTTTGAGTAACCTTGTCCTTGCAAGAATTCTCGAAACCTTGCCCCAGTTTCTAAATACATAATTTCATTTTCCGGATCCATCTCTTTAAGTTTTTTCTGCAATAAATCTGCCTGTGTTCCTTTGCCACAACCAGATCTTCCTATAAATACAAAAGTAAGTGGAGACATAATTATCTATATTTAATGAATTGATATAAATAAATTATACCAAAAAATAACTATGATTAGTACTCTCTTATAGAGATTTGGGAATCTACTTTTTTAACCAGTTCTATAACCACAGCTACTACAATGAGTAATCCTGTCCCGCCAATAGATATAGAAGTAATACCTGTCATATACTGAATAATTAAAGGTAAGACAGCTACAAAACCCAGAAAAGATGCTCCAACCAGGGTTAAACGGGTCAGTATTCTAGAGATATGTTCTGAAGTAGATTTTCCAGGACGAACACCAGGGATAAAAGCTCCGCTCTTTTGAAGATTTGTAGAAATTTGGTCAGGGTCAAAAGTGACTGCTGTATAGAAATAAGTGAAAATAAAAACCAAAAGAAAATATGCTACTCCATAGAACCACTGATTTGAAAGAATATTAAGTGTAGTAGTCGCTATATTTTGCAACATTTCATTATTTACATTTTGCAAAAATCTAACAATCATCTGAGGAAACAACAGTATAGACAAGGCAAAAATAATTGGAATAACTCCGGCCTGATTTACTCTAAGTGGCAAATATGTGGAAGCTCCGCCATATACTCTATTACCCCTAACTTGTTTAGCATAAGTCACCGGAATAGGTCTTTCAGCTTCAGTGATAATAACGACACCAATAATAACTAGAGCAGCGATAACCGCAAAAACTATATACAAAGGTATTTGTGATGGATCAAATGTAAACACAAATTGACTTAAATGAGATGGTAAAGAAGCTACAATACCAGCAAAGATCAAAAGTGATACTCCATTACCAACCCCATATTCTGATATAAGTTCTCCGATCCACATAAGGAGTATAGAACCAGCTGTAATTAGGATGAGATTAGTAACCAAAAGTAGACCGGTCATTTCACCTATGACAGCCTGAGATTGTAGTATTTTTATGAAACTGAAAGCTTGAATTAAAGCCAGAGGAACTGTAAGAAGTCTACTGTATTGAGCAAATTTCCTTCTGCCCAATTCTCCCTCCTCTTGATACATCTCCTTTAGTTTAGGAACCATAATAGTAAGAAGCTGCATTATAATAGAAGCTGTGATATAAGGACCAACACCGAGCATAACAATAGAAAGTTGGGCCAAGCCACCTCCAGAGAAAATATTTAGCAATCCAAAAAATTGGTTATCAGAAAAAAATTGTGCAAGTCTTCCTGTGTCTACTCCAGAAATAGGAATAACAGCAAGTATTCTAAATACAACCAAAGCTCCAAGAGTAAATAGTATACGCTTTCTTATTATTTCGTCTTTAAAAACAATTACTGCTTTATTGATTATATCTTTCATAGGACTACTTTAACACAGTACCGCCGGCTTTTTCTACTTGATCTTGTGCTGATTTAGACATGACACAATCTTTTATCGTAACTTTTTTAGTTAGATTTCCTGTTCCTAATATTTTTATAGAAACATTTTTACCTTTATAAGTCCCTAGAATACCCTTGGAAACTAAAGTTTTTGGACTAACGACTTCTCCATTTGAGAAATTACTTTCAATTGTTTTTAGATTTACAGGATACAAAGAAACTTGAATACTTGTATTAATATTTTTTCCTCTTCCTCTCATCTTGGGAATTCTTTTTATAAAATCTCTGATTTCTGGTCTCTTCTTGTGTCCAGCGCGAGCATTTTGACCTTTTGTTCCTCTTCCAGAAGTTTTACCACGAGTACCTCCTCTTCCTACTTGACGAGCTTTTTTATTTTTATTTTTTCTTTTAAGATTATGTGTCTGCATATTTTTATTTCTTAGGTAATTTAGATAAAGCTTTTATAGCAGCTTTAGCATTATTTACTTTATTTTTACTTCTAGAAAATAGTTTAGAACTAACTTCTTTTGCTCCAAGAAATTCTAGGACTGTTCTAACAGACGAACCGGCCAAAATACCTTTTCCGGGAGCCTTCATTATAGAAACCCTTGAACTCGAGTATTTTGCATCTACATCGTGAGCAATAGTTCCGTTTTTCAAAGGTATTGTTACCATATTCTTTTTTGCATCTCTTACGGCTTTATCAATAGCTAATGGAGTATCTGTAGCTTTACCTTGACCAACACCAACCTTTCCCTTTCTGTCGCCAATGACAACTGCAACAGAAAAACTAAAACGTCTTCCTCCAGTTACAACACGAGTAACTCTACGAATACTTATTATTTTTTGATCAAATTCTGGCTTAACTCTAGTATCTCTTCTAGGTCCAGGTTTTCTAGAGTTTTTTCTTAGACCACCTCTAAAAGACGGTTTTTCGGCAGAATTATCTACTACTTTTACCTCCTGTGTGTTATCTATTTTTTTTGTCTCTTCTGTTGTTGACATAAATTTATTTAAAATATTAGCCCTCCTTCACGCGCGCCTTCTGCTAGAGCGGCCACACATCCTGTATACATAAAACCTCCTCTATCAAAAACAACTTCTTTTATTTTTTTAGCTAAAGCTTTTTCAGCAATAGACTTTCCTACCAACTTGGATTTCTCCAAAAGACTTTTACCTTTAACTTCTCTTGAAAAAGAAGAAGCCAAAGTAACACATTTCTCATCATCTATAAGTTGGACAGATATATGCTTGTTAGACTTAAAAACAGAAAGTCTTGGTCTTTCAGTTGTACCAGAAAGCTTAGAGCGAATTTTCTTATGCCTTCTGTTTCTTTGTATTTTTTTTATTTCTGTTTTTTTCATAATTTAAATTGATTCTAGACTAAGCTGTTTTCTTACCTTGTTTACGTTTGACAACTTCGTTTTCATATCTTATTCCTTTACCTTTATAAGGTTCAGGCTTCTTCCATATCCTAACATCTGCAGCAAATTGACCGACTTGCTCTTTGTCTATCCCAGAAATAGTTAAAACATTCTTCTCTGCTGTTACAGTAAGTCCTTCTGGGATCTTGATTATAACAGGATGGGAAAAACCTAGAGACATAACCAATTCTTTTCCTTTTACTTCCGATTTAAATCCAATACCTTCTATAATTAATTTTTTTGAGAAAAGTTTGTTGACTCCTTCTATAAGATTAGTGATATGTGAAGCATATGTTCCCCATAGAGAGTTTGTCTCTACAGACATTTTTTTAGGAACTAGGTTTATTGAATCCCCTGTTATGTTTATGTCTATATCTGACTTAAATGTCTTTTGAATAGTTCCTAGGGGTCCTTTTACAGACAAAATACCTGAAGAAAAAGTTACTTCTGTTTTTTGTGGGATATTTATTACTTTTTTTCCTATACGTGACATAATTTTATTTTTATACTTTTACCACATTGTAAACAAAACTTCTCCACCAATATTTTCTGCCTTAGCTCCTTTATCTGTCATAATACCTTTTGAAGTAGATACAACTGCAATACCATAACCATTTTTTACAGATCTAAGCTCCTTTGATTTCTGGTAAATCCTCTTTGAAGTCTTTGATACTCTCTTAACACCAGAGACTCTAGGATTTCCCTCTTCATCATAAGAAAGTACAGCTTCTATATATTTAACAACTTTCTTACCTTTCTTAGAAAAAGATTTTATAAATCCCTCTTTCAAAAGAACATTTAATATAGCTAACCTTAACTTTGAATATGGAAAAACTACAGATTCTTTTTTTGAAACTGAAGCGTTTTGTATCCTTATTATCATATCTGAGATTGAATCTTTCATATTTGTTCTTTAGCAGTATCCTAAGAGCCTTTAGGCTGATCTAGGACTTACCAAGATGATTTTTTTACACCTGGGATTTTACCTTCATTAGCTAATTCTCTAAAGCAGATCCTGCATAGACCGAAGTCTCTCATAAAACCACGCTTTCTTCCGCATTTAAAACAACGATTAACAGCCCGAGTCTCAAACTTTGGTTTCTTATTTGATCTAGCGATAACTGATGTTTTTGCCATACTAATGAAAATATAAATAAAAAAGCTTCTAAAAGCCTCGGGTCTCATACTATCAAGAAGACCCTCGGCTGTCAATTAAAAACTACTTAACCATTTTTTACTGGAACTGGTTTCTTGAAAGGAAAACCAAGATGAGACAAAAACTCTAATGTTTCTTTCTTGTTTTTAAGGTTTGTAACGACCGTTATTGCCAAACCAAATACATCCTTTAACTCTTCATCTGAAGATTCAGGAAATATTGTATTCTCTTTTATTCCTAGAGTATAGTTGCCCATTTCATCTATACCTGTAGTAGGAATGCCTCTAAAGTCTTTTGTACGAGGCAGGGCAATATTTATCAAACGATCTAGAAAATCGTTCATTCTTTGGCCTCTTAGGGTTATTTGAACCCCAACAGTATCACCTTCACGAACTTTGAAAGCCGCTACAGATTGCTTTGCTCCTTTTTTAATAGGTTTTTGTCCAGTAATTTTAGAAAGTCTATCTACAACCAAATCGATTTTCTTTTTATCTTTGAAAGAGCCGACTCCTGCGGATATAACAACCTTCTCTATGCGCGGAGATTGTGCAATATTTTTATAACCAAAAGTACCTTTAAGGGCGTCAAATGATTTTGCTATTTTTTCTTTTGTTGTTTCCATAATGATCTTCTAGAATTAAATTGTACTTCCACTCTTTTTTGAAATAAGAGTTTTTTTATCACCTGTCATTTTTTTACCAATCCTTGTAGCTTTGCCGGTTTTTGGATCCATTAAAGCAACATTTGAAATATGAATAGGCATAGCTTTTTCTACAACCTGTCCTTTTTCACCTCCCCTTCTTGGTTTATTGTGGACCTTTGTCATATTTAAACCGCCAACAATAACCTTGTTTTCCTTAGGAAGAGATTTAATAACGGAACCTTTTTTTCCTTTATCTTTTCCGGCTAAAATTATTACTTTGTGATCTTTTCTTATATGCATAACTTTTTTATTACTATACAACTTCTGGAGCTAGAGAAATTATTTTTTTAAAACTCTCTGTATCTCCAAGCTCTCTTGGAATCGGACCAAAGACACGTCCAGCCACAGGTTCTCTTTTCTCTTTTGAGACGATAACAACTGCATTTTCATCAAATCTAACATAAGACCCGTCTTTTCTACGGAAAGGAGCTTTCTGACGAACTACCACAGCATACAAAACATCTTTCTTCTTTGTAGCCTTTCTAGGTTGAGCCTTTTGAACAGATAGAATAACCATCTCGCCAATTCTAGCATATCTCTTTTTTGAGCTTCCTAATACCTTGAAAACTCTTCCGATTGTTCCTCCGGAGTTATCAGCTATTTTAACGATGGTTTGTGGCTGTATCATAATATTTAAATAATCTTAAATGATTTGTCTCTTGATATAGGAGCACACTCTACAATTGTCACTTTGTCCCCCACTTTATTTGTGTTTCCGGGATTATGAGCTTTATACTTTTTGTGTGTAGAGATATATTTATCATACTTTGGGTGTTTTACAAAACGACTTACCTCTACAACCACAGTATCTTTCATTTTATCTGAAACAACAACTCCATTCAGTTTTCTTGGAATTCCAACTTCTATATTCTTTTTTGTTTTATCTTTAGTAGCCATATTTTTATTTGTTTAGAGTCGTAAGAACTGTTTTGATTCTAGCGATATCTCTCCTTAGAGTAACTCCTTCTTTTACATTTCTAACATTACTTCCTGCAATACCAAATCTAAAAGCCTTAAGAGCCTCTCCTTTTTCCAAAACCAGAGCTTCTAATTCTTTTTTATTCTTTTTTGATAAATCTTTCATTTTCATATTACTTTGGTATTATCTGGCAACAATCTTAGTTTTTAAAGGAAGTTTTGTTCCGGCCTTTCTAAGAGCTTCTCTAGCCACTGCCTCAGTTACACCGTCTACCTCAAAAAGAACTCTTCCTGGCTTAACAGCAGCTACGTAACCTGCCAAATCCCCCTTACCTTTACCAAGCTTAACTTCAGCTGGTTTTTGTGTATAAGGCATATCAGGAAATATTCTAATCCAAATCTTTCCTGTCTTTCCAGTAGCTCTAGACATAACCTTTCTAGCTGCTTCTATCTGATTTGACCTAATACGAGCTCCTTCTGTTGCTTTTAAACCAAAAGACCCGAAAGAAACACTGGCTCCACGAGTAGCCACGCCAACCTTTGCCGGGTTTTTTCTCATTGTCTGCCATTTTCTATATTTTACTTTTTTTGGTAACAACATAAGCCTTTTTATTAATTAAAGATATCTCCACGATATATCCATACTTTTATACCTAAACCTCCATACGGTAGTCTAGCCTCATATTTTGTAAAATCAACATCTGCTCTGAAAGTTTGAAGGGGTATTCTTCCTTTTTTCATTTTTTCCTTACGAGCCATAGTTGCTCCTCCCAAACGTCCAGAAAGTTCTATTTTTACTCCAAGAACATCTCTGTTTGCCATAACTTTTTCTACCATTTGTTTCAAAACTCTTCTAAAAGGTAGTCTTTTTTCAAGGCCTTCGGCTATCATCTGAGCCACAATAGCTGAGTTTGATTCTGGAGACCTGATCTCTTTAACATCTAATTTTATTTCACCTTCAGCTGAAAGTTTATTTTTTCGTATAAAAGAATTTATATCTTCTCTCAATTTTACTACACCGTCACCACTTCTACCGATAATCATTCCAGGACGAGATGTTTCTATTATTATTCTTAGAAACTTTTCTCCTCTTTCCATTTCAATATTACTTACATAGTTTCCTCTAAGTTTCTTTTCTAGATACCGTCTAAGCAAGACATCACTCTTTAGAAAATCCTTGTATTTACTTTTAACACCAAACCAGCGAGATTTCCAATCTCTTATTATTCCTAGTCTATGTGAATATGGGTGAACTGTATGAGTCATAATAATTATTATTTTTTACTTGTTTTAAGTGAATCCTCAGATTTTGGTGTCACTTTAGGTTTTTTAACTTCTGTTTTTCCTTTTTTGTTTGAAGTTTCCTTTTTTGGCTCTTCTGATTCTTCTTTTGAAACTTTTGTCTTTTTATTCTTTGAAACAACGGGGTCACCCAATTCTATATAGACAAGACTTGTTCTCTTTCTTATAGGGTGAGCACTCCCTCTAGCAGCTGGTATTCTCCTGTATAGAGTTTTACCTTCATTTACTGTAATAGATTTAACAATAAGATCTTCTGTGGGTATTTCAAGATTTTTTGCATTAGCCACAGCAGATAAAACCAAATTTTTTAAAGGATTTGTAGCTTTTTTAGTCACAAAATCCAATTGGACCAAAATATCAGAAACTCTTTTTCCTCTAATCAAATTAGCTACCAATCGCATTTTACGAGGTGACTGTCTAAAATTTGAAAGTGTAGCGGATACTTTTGTCATAATAATTTATTATTTTTTAACAGTGTCTGACTTAGCTGCCTTTGCCGCTGTTATTTCTGCTTCTTTTTTCTTCTGCTCTAACTCCTTTTGCATCTTACCTCCGTGTTTAGTAAATTTCTTTGTAGGAGAAAACTCACCTAGTCTGTGACCAATCATATCTTCACTTACCAAAACTTCAATGTGACTTTTTCCGTTGTGAACACCAAATTTGAATCCAACCATTTCAGGAGAAATGACACAGGCTCTTGACCAAGTCTTAATAACCCCAGTTTCTTCTGGTTTTTTTCCTACAATTTTCTTTATTACTCTTTCGTCCACATAAGGACCTTTCTTGGATGATCTTGTCATTTTAATTTTCAAAACAAAAACCACATTGTTCGTGGTATGAAGATACCCCAGACAAAAATGTATAAGAGACTAAAACTCTTATGTGAGCCTTATACTACACAAAACAGTATTTAATGTCAAACCTTTTTTGGTCACTATTCTGACTATCTTATTCCAGCTAAAATAGACAAAAAAAGGCCCTACTGCATTGGTTACGCAATAGGTGCCTTATACCCATACTTTGACATCCGAGGGTTTTACGGACAACTCCGGAGCCTTGACCAGAGATTGACGCTTTTGGATCATTCACATCATACTTTTCCCTCCTTTCTTGGAAAAATATTCGCCGGCCACCAGGCCGGTGTAGTCGCCGCCCAGTGCATTAGCGCTCGCGCAATGAAGCCAAGTATTCCCTGTATTCTTCCATCGTCTTAAAATAAAAAACTTGACCCGAAATAACTACCGTCATCTTCTTGTCCTTTCCTGGCAGTCTCCTTTGTTCCTTATTTAGGAGACCATTCTACATATACCTTAGCATATTCTTACAAAATTGTCAAATAAATTGTATAAAAATAATTAAAATATACCTGAGTAGAGCCATATTCTAATAAAAACCACCCCCTATAGAGTGATTTTTTGTTTTACAATCCCCTTTCTTTTCTCCTAGCCCTTAAAGTTCTGTGATCTTCTTCTATTTGATCTCGTATTTCCTCCCAAGAATCAACTTCATATTTTATTGTATTTTCTTGAGATACTTTCAAATCTTCATTTGTTAAATCATACTGTTCCCATTCATTAGTTTCAGGGTTTAAAGCTTTTATCCAAGCATGATCAACAGAGTCCAGAGTCTCACCATGTATAAGTTTAACTTTAAAACCCAAAAGACGAAGTGCTTCTGCTGAGATATTTACAATCGCACCACAACTTTTCATTCCTTTCTTATATACTTCTTCTGCCGAAGTAAATCTTGATTCTATTATACTTTTTGGCTGGTAAGTAGATGAAAGTGATTTCATGCGACTGTTTACGCCTTCTTGTATAGCCAACATAATATCCGGCAAGCTTTTATACTTTTCACTTATTTCAGTAGCTAATTCACTTACTGATTCCGGAATATATTTCTCTTCTTTAAACTTTTCCATATTTTTATCCTTGTTTTATTAATTCAACCAATTTCTCTCTTGCTTCTTCAACAGTTTTCACTACATTTCCAGCTTTTTTAATAAACTCAATAGACCACTTTGGATTTCTTTCCTCTTTCCAAATTATTATAAGTTTATTACAAGTATCACCTGGATTATTGGTGTTATTTGCCAAAAAATACCCAATTTCTACCCATGTGGCTTCTGAAGGTGCAACACCAGGATTTGCCACCAAATACTCGCAATCTTTAACAGCTTTCAAATCATCAGGGAAAAAAGTATCCGGTGAGGCCTGATCAGAATCAAATTCCCAATCATAAATATCACATCCTGGAATATTTTTAAAATTTTCTTTCCAGTTATTTTCATATTCATTAGGCTGACCAGCTAGATAAATTTTTATTTTTTCCATATTATTCTAATTTATTCCTTAGATTTAAGATATACAGTTAAATATTTTTCTTCTAAATTATTTTTTAATCTTGTTCCTAATGTATCTTTACCTGTTCTAAAGTGTTTACCGTCCTCAACATGAGCTCCACCAACAATAACAAAATATTTGCCCGGATTTTCCTGATAGTAATTATTAATATTATCAGACATATCCTCGTCCCGTGACTCACCTCTTAAAAAATAATAGCCGTGTTCAGATTTGGTTTTATACTCATCTATAGCAACCTTAGAAGAATCGATGCAAATAACCGGTTTGCCCAATTCTTTTAGCTTATCTAACATTTTCAAAATACCCCTTATATCTTTACTTTCTTTCTGTGCTCCCAAAAAATACCTTTCTAGACTTTGATCAATCTCTCCTTTTTCCATATACAAATCTACAGAAGATTGATAGCTTACAGACAATTCTAAAAATAAACCTCTTATTTGATCTGAATGTTTATCTAAAACACAAATGATTTCTTCATCATGAGTGCCGTGAAAGTTTTCAGCCAAAACAACAATATCTGCTTTTTCAAAATAATTTTCTAAAACCTGCTCTTGTTCTATTTTTGGAATTTGTTCCATAAATTACGGTTTAGATATTTCTATAATAATTTTATTAATATCTGGGAAATACTTTTCAAATATCTCTGATACTTTTTCTGAATTTTCCGGATCTCTCTGAATCCTCTTACTTTCAGGGAAAAATTTATCGATAATTAAATCCACCAACCTTTCCTTTACCCAATGTGTTATTTTATACTCTTTTATTAGAGGCTCAATGGTTAAATGTACAATCTCATGGGCTAGAGTAATAGTAAGTACTCTTTTTTGTTCAATATTAAGTTGAACATTATTTGGTAACCCATAACTACCCCCTGTTCCATATTTTGTAACACATACAAAATATTTATCTTGTAGTGGAAGATTTAGTGTTTTTAAACTTTCAAAAAATTTATCTTTTATTTCATCCCACTCTTTTATTATCAAATCCACTTCTTCTCTATATTTTTCTTGATCAAATTCAGCAGAAACTGCTTCTAAAATATCTTCCTTTTTTACCTTCTCATCTTTTTCTAATCTTTCTTGTATCAATTTAGGATACTTGGGCTTATAACCATTTTCCTTATACCAATGGTATTTTTTAAGTGTACTAAAAACCCTTTCTTTTTCATCTTCTACAGAATAATCAAAAACAACCTCTATTTTTGGTTCAGCTTCTTTGTTATCTTGATTTTCTATTAGCTTTTCCATACATCTAGATTATACCAAAAACAAAACCCCTTGTGGGGGCTTTGTTTTATTTTCTCTTACCAACTTTTCTTCTAGAAACGATAAGTCTGTTTGAATATTTTTTAGGAGTTCTTGTCTTCTGTCCTTTTCCTGTAGGTCGTCCCCATTTAGAAACAGCTCTCCTTCTTCCTCTTCCTTGTCTACCCTCTCCTCCTCCGTGTGGGTGGTCTACTGGGTTTTGAGCAGTACCTCTAACTGTAGGTCTAATACCTAACCATCTTGATCTTCCGGCCTTTCCAAGATTTACAAGCCTGTTTTCATCATTAGAAACTTCTCCGACTGAAGCCCATGCAGTTTCTTTAACCTTTCTGATTTCTGAAGATGGAAGTTTCAGATCAACAAGCCCGGCATCTTTTGCTACAACCTCTACGAAATTACCAGCTGACCTAGCAAGTTTTGCTCCACCTTTTGGTTTGATCTCTACATTGTAAACAAACGTACCTACTGTGATATTTTTCAAAGGAAGTCTATTTCCAGCTTTTACTTCAGCTGTTTCTGAGTTTACAAGTTTGTCTCCAACTGAAACACCTTTTGGTAAAAGAACATATCTCTTTTCACCATCTCTGTACTGGGCAAGTCCGATGAAACCAGATCTGTTCGGGTCATACTCTACTGATTTTATAGTATAAGGAATATCAATTTTATTATATTTAAAATCTACTTCTCTATAAAGTCTTTTGTGTCCACCTCCTTTATGTCTAGTAGTAAGTTTACCAGCATTATTTCTACCAACAGATCTTTTATAACCCTTTGTTAGAGATTTTTCTGGTTTGGATTTTGTAAGTAAGCTACTATATCCTATAGTAGTCATATTTCTTCTTGATGGACTTGTTGGTTTATATCTTTTCATAATATTTCTTTACCCTATTTCATTATGTCTATCTTTTCACCCTTTTTTATATAAATATAGGCCTTCTTGTAACCAGAGGAAACTCCTCTTTTACCTCTAACAATAACCTTTTTTGAAGGTATTGTGACTGTACTAACTTTTAAAGGCTTAACTTTGTACTGGTTTTGAAAAGCTTTTTCTATAAGAGTTTTAGTTGAGTTTGGAGCTACTTTGAAAACATAGACAGAATTCTCAGAAGAAACTGTGGCTTTCTCTGTAATATGGGGCATTATTAAAATTTTCGATAAGTCTGAATTCATAATATTTATTTAGACAATTTAGTTGATATAGAAGAAAGGCCTTTTTCTGGATTTTCAATAATAATATACTTGTAGTTCAAAATATCTACAGGATTTATATTTCTTATTTCATCAACTTCTACATTACCAAAATTGTTAAAACTTTTTTCAGTTGCCTGATTTTTAGATGAAAGAGAAATGTAAGCTGAGTTCTTTTTCTTTTTCAAAAGATCATTAAAACCTTTGATTCCAGAAAGAGAAGATAACACTTTACCAGCCTCTTTTGTTTTTGGTTCTGAAAAATTTAGTCCGTCAACAAAAAGAATCTGTCCTTTTTTATATTTTGCTGAAAGTATAGTATACAAAGCTTTGGCTTTCATTTTCTTGTTAACTTTCTTTGTATAATTTTTGTCGTTTCTTGGACCATGAGTAACACCTCCACCAACCCATATAGGTGACCTGTTAGAACCGTGTCTAGCTCTACCTGTACCTTTTTGTTTCCAAGGTTTTTTACCTCCCCCAGCAACTTCTCCTCTAGTTTTTGTATGAGCTATTAGATTTCTAGCTGAAGAAAGCATAGACACTGTTACTTGGTGAACCAAATCAGCATTCCAAGATAGACCAAAAACGGACCCAGGTAGAGTAATTTTTTTTACTTCTTTTCCAGATTGATTATACAAAGAAGCTTCCATAGAAACAGTTTTTGCTGTTTTTGATTTAGTTGTATCTTTTTTTATTTCTGTCTTTTCCATATTTTTATACCTAAGCTTTTATTTCTACAACAGTTCCTCTTCTTCCTGCAATAGCCCCTCTTATAAAGACTTCTTTAGTTTCTGGGTTTATAGATACAATAGTTAAACTTTTTGTTGTTATCCTATCACTACCCATTCTTCCCGCCATTCTTTTTCCTTTTGCTACACGACCTCCATCACGACCAGCTCCACCAATAGATCCTGCCTCTCTCTCTGAGTGTTTTTGGCCATGAGAACGAGGTCCTCCATGAAAACCATGCCTTTTAACCACACCTTGAAATCCTTTTCCTTTAGAAATAGATGAAATTGTTACCATATCACCTGCTTTTAAAGAAGAAGCATCTATAGTATCACCAATGTTATAAACTTTTCCTTCCTCTACTGGAATCTCAAAAAGGTACATATAGCTTCCACCTTTCATCTGACCTTTTAGAGGTTTATTTATGTTTTTTTCTTTTCTTTCTCCAAAACCAACTTGAATAGCAGAATAACCGTCTTTTTCTACAGTTTTTATCTGAGTAACAACCATATCTCCAGTTTTTACGACTGTAGCTGGGTGAACCACTCCTGACTCATCAAAAACCTGAGTCATATTCTGTTTTATTCCTAAAATAAATTTCATAAAAATCTAAGTGACGATTTGCGGACAGTAATGAGAAAGGTATCCTCAACATTGCCCTTCGCTAGTCACCAAAAAAACTTTTTTGACGATTTGGCTATACTATCAGATATCCTTTTTTAAATCAAGTGGCTATATATACTTACTATATAGTTATATAATTAAAAACAACTTTCCGAAGAAAGTTGGTTTATGTGGTGTCAGATGCAAGCATCTGATGAAAGAACAGTTGTAGAAATGTTAGTTTTAAGTTGTGGAGAGAAGTGACCTAGGTCTCTTCTCAAGAACTCATTACCTTTATTACTACATTTAGAGTATAATCCTCTCGGCTTTTATTGTCAAACACTAACCTGTGGATAACTTAATATAGCAAAAAACTGCCACTGGCAGTTTTTTGAAAGAACAATCAATCTGTTTTTACTACATAATAAGTATACTTATCTTTCCAAATTCTAGCAGATTCTTCGACTACTGGTTTAGCCTCAGGATTTAAAGATGTGACACAATTAACCCACTCCTCCGATGTAGTAATGCCTACCACAATAGCCCTTTGATCTGGAAATACTCTCTCAAAATGATCCGTGATTCCTTTTATTACCTCCCCTACTTGATGTCTAGGATTCCAAGTTATCTGGTCTCCTGTTTCGTCTTTAGTATTCCAAGATGCAATAACCAACTGTGACATAAAACCTCCTCAAGAGATACTACCACCTACAAATACAAAAACCACCCGAAGGTGGTTTTTGTATTTGTAAGGATTTTTGTTTGAGTTCAAGGCGCCAAGTTTTGTTTTTGACCAAGGTGTATAAAAATACTCCGCGGGAGAAAACAAAACAAGCAACGCAGAAATCGAACAAAAAGACTACAAATAAACTACATTATTTTCACGTCGATATTAACTCCTGACGGTAAATTCAAATTTGTTAGAGATTCCATAATTTTTGGAGTAGGATTTAGGATATCAATGAGCCTCTTATGAACCCTCATCTCAAATTGCTCTCTAGCATTCTTGAAGACAAAAGAAGATCTGTTTACAGTATATTTCTTTATTTCAGTAGGTAATGGGATAGGTCCTAAAACTTTGGCATCGTATCTAAGAGCTGTATCCATTATCTGCTTTACAGAAAGATCCAATATCTTGTATTCATAAGCTCTAACTCTAATACGAAGTTTAGATATTACATCTGTTTTAGCAGAAGCTTTAGGTGTAGCTACTTTAGTGCTTGGCTTTTTTGCAGTCTTTTCTTTTGTTTCCTTTTTTGTTGTTACCATTTTATTTTATTAAAACTTCCATAATTTGGATGAAATCAGAAGTGGCAATTTGGAAGCTTTAGGCTACGATTTTTGTTACAACTCCCGCACCCACAGTCTTACCTCCCTCTCTGATGGCGAATTTTGTTTTCTCTTCCAAAGCGACAGGAGCTACTAGCTTCACATTGAATGTAACTGTGTCTCCTGGCATAACCATTTCAACACCTTCATTCAATGTCACATCTCCTGTAACATCAGTTGTTCTGATGTAGAATTGTGGCTTGTAACCAGAGAAGAATGGTGTATGTCTTCCTCCTTCTTCTTTCTTCAAAATATAAACCTCGGCTGTAAATTCTGTATGAGGAGTCACAGATTTTGGTTTAGCTAAAACTTGACCTCTATGAATGTCTTCTTTTTTAGCACCTCTTAGAAGTATTCCGGCGTTGTCTCCGGCTAGACCCTCTTGAAGAGATTTATTGAACATTTCAATACCTGTAACTGTATATTTAGCTGTATCTTTAAGTCCGACACATTCTATTTCTTCACCAACCTTAACAGTACCTCTTTCAATTCTTCCTGTTACTACAGTTCCTCTTCCTTCAATAGAGAAGATGTCTTCAACTGGCATAAGGAAAGGTTTCTCTACATCTCTCTCAGGAATTGGGAAGTAAGTATCCAAAGCATTAGCAAGTTCTAAAACTTTTTGTGCCCAAGGATCAGTGTTGTCTGCAGATTCCAAAGCTTTTAGACCAGAACCTCTTATAACAGGAGCCTCTTTTCCATCAAAACCTTGTGCTGTAAGAAGATCTCTGACCTCCTCCTCAACCAAATCAATAAGGTCATTATCGTCAACCATATCACATTTGTTTAGAAATACTATTATTTTTGGCACACCAACTTGTTTTGCCAAAAGAACATGCTCTCGAGTCTGAGGCATCACACCATCTGTAGCTGCAACCACAAGCACAGCACCATCCATCTGAGCGGCACCAGTAATCATGTTTTTAATATAATCAGCGTGACCTGGAGCATCCACGTGAGCATAGTGACGTGTTGGTGTCGTATACTCGTTGTGAGACAAAGCAATAGTAATACCCCTTGCTTTTTCTTCTGGAGCTGAGTCAATAGCATCAACTCCTTTTAGTTTCGCTGAATAACCTTCTCCAGCACGAGCTAATACATTTAACATAGCTGCTGTTAAAGTAGTCTTTCCGTGGTCTACGTGACCAATTGTTCCCACATTTATGTGTGGTTTTGAACGATCAAAATCTGCCATAAAATTTAATTTAATTAATTTAATAATTGTAAAAGTATAGCCCTCGAGAACACATGAATATACTCTGACAACTATCACCAATAAAGGTTTCTTATAAATAAGCGCCCAAAGACGCGGTAACCACAATATTAGACAAAAAGCAAAAAATAGTCAAGTAAAAGGCTCTTCTAAAAGACTAAGCTAAAATAACTTCTTTTACTTTTTCTTTTTCTTCTTTTGCTAAAGAATCAAATGTAGGAATTTTGCCTTTCAAAAAAACTAAAACATCCTGAGGAGTTGTGTTATCTTCATCTAAAAGAAGATCAAACTCATCTTGTTCTTTTTCAGATAGAATATCTAGAGATCTAACCAAAATTGCTTGATACAATATATGACCAATACGGTCAACCATCTCCACCTGCTTATCGTGGTCGAGAGATCCCAGTTTCCATTCAGTTATTACTTCTTTTGATAAATTTATCATATTATTTTTTTAGTTTTTTAATAAATGACTTATATTTTCAAAAATATTAGTTTTTGATGCTTTAAGTGCTCTCTCGTAAACATTATCAGAAGACCACCAAGAGCCTTCCACTCCTTCATCCAATAAAACCTGCGATCCTTTTTCTGTAATTATTCCACTAGCAAAATGTTTGCCATTTAAATATAAATCTGTTTTACCAATTTCATTTGAGACATCTGTTACTGTTTGTATAACCCCTCCTTCAAAAGGAAGTTTGGCCGGTAAATAGCCTACATTTTTATACCCTTCTACCATCTTATCCATTGCTATATTGAATGCTTTTCTAACTTCTGTGTATACTTTACCCTCTTGGAGTTTATCAGCTAAAGCCATAGGATATGCTCCTGGTTTAGGGTCTGAGATCTCTTCCGCTATAGCTTGATTATCATAAACTAGAACTTTTTTACCTTCTAAATCAGCCAAGCCCACAGTGTGGTTGTCTACGACAAGATTATCTAAAGAAGAAAAAGGTTTACCTCCTATTTCTATAATTTTTGTTTTAGTTTCTATATTTTCTGGAATATTTGAAATATTTTCCTGTGGAACATCTGGTATTTTGACTTTGCCAGAATCCATATCCACATCCATTGGAGCGGTCTTGCCAATGTATTCCCTTGGCACAACTTCTCCTTCAGAATTTATTATCTTACCTTCAAATGAAGATACTTGACCTTTTTGTGAATCAAACAAAACATCTTTATTTCCGTTTAGATGCTCGTAACTTAAATTACCTTTACTATCTAAAGCCAAAGACTCCCCTTTTAGACCCGCCCCACTTAATTTGTGTTCTGGGTCATACATTCCAAACTCCTCAGCAAGTTTAGTTGATGGAGTTTCTACGAAGTGTTTTAGATTTTCTGGAACTTTGGCTACATTTCCATATTTTTCCAAAATCTTACCCTTCATTTCATCAAAAGTTTTTATAAAACCTTTTGATGAAAGCTCTACTTCAACAGTTTCTGGCTTTGCCACTTCAGAAATATTTACTTTTGGAGGTACACTCTCGGCTTGAATAGAAGGTTTTGAAGTTGGCACATTTTCTGCAGAAACTTTGGCTCCTCCCGCACTAATACTTTCAATAGAATGAAGTAAGGCTCCTGAAGCGACACTTGTTCCTATACCTGCACCCACCATAGCACCCGCTTTCCACAATAATTGTCTTTTCTTTTTGTCTTTTTCACTCTCATAAAAATCTCTGGCTTGTTTTTCTTTTTCAGCAAAATTATCTTCTGATATATCAGTACCATACTTATTTAAAAATCCTTCTTTTAATTTAGTATTATTTTTATCAAATTTATTTTGCAAAGCCCTACCTGCAAATTGAGAAGTTGCTGCTCCCGCTGCTGCCCTCGCAACCCTATATCCTCCATAAGCAGCTACCCCAGCTAAAGGAAGTGCACCAAAAGCAAATGCTCCTGCTGTAACCAAAGTTGAGGATAGAGCTATTCTTGTAGCTGGATGTAATTTTTGCCATTTTTCCAGAGTTTTAGATAAAATTCCCTTCTCCAAAGGAGGCCTGCCAGATTCCATTACTTTATTGAATTTATCCATCTCTTGCTCTAAGGCTTTAACCAAATCTTCATTAAAAGAATATTCTCTTGTTTCAGCCGTAATAGCGCCAGTTAAAATAACTTCTTCTTTTTTTAAACCCTTAGCAAACAAATATCTAGATTTCTCTTTTTTTGCTTCTATATATACTCTCTCTAAACCTTTTAGTTCTTCTGGAATCTCATCTGATTTTGGCATTTGTTTTTCTACACCCAAATCAAACATTGCTTTAGCAAAAACATTTTTCTTCTGCCTGTGTTTATTCAAGAATTCTTTCTTAGCAGAAGCATAATCCTCACGAGCTTTATCCAAGTTTATATCTATTTGTTCAGCTTTTTTAAAAAGTTCTTCAAAGTCATCTACTTCTGTTTTTTTAGAATTTTCCGGAATAAAAGGAGGAGCTATAATAGTTTCAGCTTTTATATCCAAAATTTGAGGTTCTTTTTGTGCAGGTTTTTCCTGCGGAGGTTTGGGAGATATAACCTCAGTTGGATTAACAGCCGGTATTTCATCTCTAGCACTTTTATCATTAATATCCTCTTTTGGTGTATAAAATTGGCCAACTTTATCTAAATCAATCTTTTCTTGCTCCTCCTTTGATATATCTACCACAGGGTATACTCCCCTATCATATAAAGGATCAAACTCTCTTGTACTCTCTTTTGTTTCTTCGTCTATAACAAAAGATCTTCTTGATTCTCTAGTTTCTTCATCGGGTAAGACTGGGATTTCAAATTGAGAAAGTTTGTTCAACTCTTCATTTTCTTTCAAGCCAGCAAGGTGATACATCAAATCTTTTTGATCGATATCTATTATTTTTAAATTAAAAGCATCATTTATTTCAGATCTAATCTCATTAAAAGATCTGGCAAAATCAATACCTTTATGTAGAGGAATAATACTCTCGGATTTTGGTAGACTTTTTTCAATATAATCGAAAAGATAGTTTTTTACTTCACCTAAACTCTTTTCTTTTGATTCTCTTTGATTGTTCAAAATATCAAAGGAAGGCTCTTTTTTTTCTTGCTCCTCCTTTGATATATCTACCACAGGGTATACTCCCCTATCATGTAAAGGATCAAACTCTCTTGTACTCTCTTTTGTTTCTTCGTCTATAACAAAAGATCTTCTTGATTCTCTAGTTTCTTCATCGGGTAAGACTGGGATTTCAAATTGTTGTAACTTTTCAGAATTAAACTCCTTTTTTTGTTCTGCGTATTTTTCATTAGACTCTTTTTCAATATCCTTAACTGTTTTTATAAAAGAATTATCTAGCTCTGATTCTGACTCCACTTTTTTTACTGTGAATAAGGGTAAGGGGGAGCTCAATTCTTCAACTATTACATAATCACCTGCTATCTTTTTAACAGTGTAAACTTTATTGCTTACTGTCCAAACAACTTTGTCTCCTTTATTAAAATCTAATTTTTCTTCTTCAATTTTAGAAATAGGAATCTTCACCCCTTCTTCTAAAGGCAACCCCAGGATAGACATCATCTCTCTTTTTTGCTCCTTAGACACAAAGTCAGCCGAGAGGCTGTCTATAAACTTCTCTGCCCCTTCCCTATCTTTGATATACTGAGCATCAAAAACTAAATATTTTTTATAAGGATTTTCTGGCAGTTTTATTTGTAAATAATTTTTTAGTTCCTTTATAGAACCATCATTTATCTCATTATTCTCCACTCTGGTATGCTCGGCAAGTGAGTTCATAGAAAGGTGATGAACATCTTCTTCTTCCACAACAAGTTCTATATCTGAAGGATTTTTAAATTTTGGGCCATCATACATAGTTTCTATTCTTTCAAGAGAATTCTTTTCAGAAGTTTCTTCTGGAGCGAGTTTAATATCTTCTGTTAGTTTATTATCAAATTGTGACGAAAACCTAGGCATATATACCTAATATAATATCTTCTTTAAACCTATTAAGCAATAAAAAATCTCCACTTTTAGTGGAGATTTTTTATTATTAACTTCTAGATTCTATAATCTGTTTTTCAATATTTGGTGGAACCACCTCGTAGTGATCAAAATGCATAGTGACAGACCCTCTTCCCTGAGTCATAGAGCGAATGTCTGTAGTATATCCAAACATTTCTGATAGAGGAACTTTTGCATGAATAACTCTAAGCTGGCCTCTTTCATCCATACCTTCTATCTGACCTCTCTTTCCTGAAAGTGAACCTGTTACATCTCCCATAAACTGCTCTGGCATTATAGCCTCTACTTTCATAATAGGTTCTAGAATAACAGGTCTAGCTTTTTTAGCGGCCTCTTGAAATGCTTGAGAAGCAGCAATCTTGTAAGCAATTTCAGATGAGTCCACATCATGATAAGAACCGAAAGTAAGCTCACAAGAAATATTTACCATTTTGTAACCAGCTACAATACCTCTATCCATCGCTTCTTTAACTCCTTTTTCTACAGCAGGTATAAACTCCTGAGGAATAACTCCTCCTTTTATAGAATCTATAAACTCAAAGTCATCATAACGACTAACATTTTTGGGTATTTTCGCTCCTTCAGGCAAATCTTCCATTCTCTTTATAGAAAGTTTTACGTGACCATACTGACCTTTACCTCCAGTTTGTTTAATATATTTATGTTCAGCTTCAGCACTTCCCAAAATAGTTTCTCTGTAAGCTACCTGAGGCTTACCAACATTTGCTTCCACAGTAAACTCTCTTTTCATTCTATCTATCATAATCTCTAGATGTAGCTCACCCATACCTGAAATGATAGTCTCTCCTGTCTCACTATCAGAAGACACTCTGAAAGTAGGATCTTCGTCTGAAAGTTTTTTTAGCGCCATACCCATTTTTTCCTGATCGGCTTTTGTTTTTGGTTCTATTCTCAGAGAAACAACTGGTTCGGCAAACTTAATAGGATCTAGAATGATAGGATTGTTTTCGTCACAGAAAGTGTGGGAAGTTTTTGCATTTTTAAGCCCAACAGCAGCTGCAATCTCTCCAGCAAAAACTTTTTTTACTTCTTCTCTATCATTAGCTTGAAGTCTGACAATACGTCCAAGTCTTTCTTTTTCTCCTGTGGTTGCATTATATATATATGAACCAGACTCTATTGTTCCAGAATAAACTCTAAAGAAAGTAAGCTGACCAACGAAAGGATCTGTCTGTAATTTGAAAGCCAAAGCAGCAAAAGGTTCTGAATCAGAAGCTTTTCTTTCTATTTCCTCTCCTGTGACAGGGTCGTGACCTTTTACTGGTGGAATATCTAGAGGAGAAGGAAGATAATCTATAACAGCGTCTAATATAAGTTGAACTCCTTTATTTTTCAAAGCTGTTCCTGTAAAAACTGGGAAAAAATTATTTTCTATAGTAGCTTTTCTGATAACTTTCTTCATTGCCTCTATCCCTGGTTCTACCCCATCTAAATACGCAGACATCATTTCGTCATCATACTCAACCACCTTCTCAACAAGTTCTGCTCTATATTTTTTGGCATCTTCTAAATAAGCTTCTGGTATATCTTTTTCCTTAATCTCAACACCCATAGGACCTTCAAAATAATAAGCTTTCATTTTCAAAAGATCTATAACAGCTTCAAAGTTAGCTTCCTCACCAATAGGAATTTGCATCCTAACTGCATTTTTATTTAATCTTTCCAAAATAGACTGGTAAGATCTTTCAAAAGATCCTCCCGTTCTATCTAGTTTATTTATAAAACAAAGTCTAGGAACATGATATTTGTCTGCTTGTCTCCAAACTGTTTCTGATTGAGGCTCCACTCCAGCAACACCATCAAATACCACAACTCCACCATCCAAAACTTTTAGAGATCTTTCAACCTCTACAGTAAAGTCCACGTGACCCGGTGTATCAATAATATTGAATCTATGTCTCAAAGAAATATCTGCTCCCATATATGTAGGGTTCCAAAAACATGTGATAGCGGCGGCAGTTATGGTGATACCTCTCTCTCTTTCCTGTTCCATCCAGTCTGTCACGGCGGCTCCATCGTGTACTTCACCAATCTTGTGTGACATACCTGTATAGTACAAAATACGCTCTGAAGTTGTTGTTTTACCGGCATCAATGTGAGCAATGATACCAAAGTTTCTAACTCTATCTAATGGATAATCTCTGTTCATAAAATTAAGCAGACAAATAATAATAAATAAAAATTCAGCTCAAAAAAGATTTGTTCCGAATACCCCACACTATATACTAAAATGTATTTTGGGGCAATATAGTTTTTGACTACGTTATTGACTTCTGGTCAAATCTAAGTAGTCTTTATTTTGGAGGAGTTTATGACACTAAAAAAAAGTGCACTGTCGGAGTATGGGCATCTGAGCCCGTGGGAGTTTTTTACAAAAGAAAGGCTTTTAAGGCAAACCAGTAATACTAGAAGTATCGGGCAGATGATAGCACTGCTTGGCACAAACACAGGCAGACTTGGTATAAAACCTTTTTATTTTATTTGTCAGTGCAGAGGTATCTGCACAATAAAAGATATTATTGATTACATAAAAAAAGGAAAAAATCTTAGTAGTCTTCCGGGGATGGGCAGAAAGACAGCCAAAGTTTTCATGTCTATCCTATACGAGGAAGGACTTTTATAAAGACACCAAAAAGGACTGGTTTACCCAGTCCTTTTTTAATTTCGTTTGTTTTTGTTTTAATTCAAGGCACGAAGTTTTGTTTATTAGGATTTTTGAAAAATTTCTAGGCTAATATGAGCATTGTGACCAAGGTGTATAAAAATACTCCGCGGGAATAAGCGAAGTATTCAACAAAGAAATTTTTCAAAAAGACAATAGACTTACCAAGCAAGATGAGCAAAAGCCTTATTAGCCTCAGCCATTTTGTGAGTATTTTCTCTCTTCTTTACAGCTTCACCTTCACCTTTTGAGGCTAGCATTATTTCTTCAGCAAGTTTTTCAGCCATTTCTACTCCTTTTCTTGCTCTAGCAGCATCAACTATCCATTTCATAGAAAGGTAGTTTCTTCTCTCTGGTCTAACTTCTCGAGGAATTTGGTAATTTGCACCTCCGACTCTTCTAGATCTTACCTCCATAACAGGTCCTGTATTTTTCAAAGCTGTATCAAAAATCTCCATTACATCCTCTACCTTTGCTTTTTCTTTTAATTTATCAAAAGATTTGTAAACTATTTTTCTAGCAGTTTCTTTTTGACCTCCAATCATTACATAGTTAACGAACTTGGAAACTTTGTCCGAGTTGTAGATATGATCTGGTTTTACTATATTTCTATTTGTTACTTTTCTTCGCATATATATTATTTAGAAGCTTTAGCTTTTTTAGTACCGTATTTGCTACGACCTTTTTTTCTTTTATCTACTCCTGTAGCATCAAGCAATCCTCTGACCACTGTATATCTAAGACCGACATCTCTTACTTTACCCCCTCTCAAAACTACCACTGAGTGCTCTTGAAGTGTGTGTCCCATTCCTGGAATATAAGCAGTCACTTCATAACCATTGTTTAGTCTTACTCTAGCGATTTTTCTAATAGCTGAGTTTGGCTTCTTTGGAGTTTTTGTTGTAACTTTTGTACAAACGCCTCTTTTGAAAGGAGATGAATAACGAACAGGTCTATTTTTAATACTATTAAAACCACGAGTCAAAGCCACAGAATGTGGCTTTGCTTTTGCTTTACTCCTCTTTCTTTTTATTAACTGATTGATTGTTGACATTGGACAATACTCTAATATGTTTTAAAAAAAAATGCAAGCTAGTGCTTGCAAATAAAAGGGCTCGCAACCCATAAAAGACTTTAGTAAAATAAAAAACCGGTACTTTATAAGAGTACCGGTTAACTGCTTGCAGGATTTTGCCGTACACTCTCTCTCACCTGGTTTTTGTTGAGAGAGTGTTGTGGTCATCTGCTGACCACTCAAGGATTTGTGGGGGCAGGTAATCCAATCAAAGCCCCCAGGCGCATGCGCGAAAACGGCGACGCCCTTCCTCGATATCTACACTATATCCTAGCATACTATGAAAAATTTGTCAAATGGAATTTAACGAATACCAAAAAACCTATATTTATAGCCCTGTTCCAGTAATGAAAGAAAATAGAAAATAAACTACAGGGATCATAAACTGCCACAGAAAAAATACAAAGAAAAGAAGAACGAAAATACCATTTCTCTCCAAAAAATTTCTTACAGAAACCATATTACGAGGAAGTAGGGAAAACAAAATTTTTGAACCATCCAAAGGAGGAATGGGGATTAGATTAAAAACAGCCAATATAAGGTTTATAAAAACAATAATAGTAGCGATAAAAACAAAACCACTACCTAGAGAAGCCAGTATTCCAAACCTCAGGAGAAGACCAAATACTAAAGCCAGAGATATGTTTGAAAGAGGTCCAGCAAAAGCCACTATGGCCTCTCCCCACTTCTGATTTCTTAAATTATAGGGATTGAAAGGTACAGGTTTTGCCCATCCTATTATAAAACCACCGAAAAGATAGGAAATAGTTGGTAGTATTATAGAACCAAATAAGTCCAAGTGAACTAAAGGGTTTAGAGAAAGTCTACCTTGAAACTTGGCTGTGTTGTCCCCCTGTAAATACGCAGCATAACCATGAGAAACCTCATGAATAATAACTGAGAATATGAGTACGGCTATTTGAAATATAAATTGTGTGTCCATATTTTTATTAAAACACCTCTTAAAATCTCTTTCTCAGCAACATAATTTTAGGGCACACCATAAGTCTTGTTAGACTTTGGCTCAATCTCGCGCCGTCGCGCTCCGAAGTCCCTAAAATTATAATGAGAGAGCGGAGTTTTTTAACAAAACCACATCGAGTGTATATGTTTTCTGAAACATTGCGAGCGCGACGGCACGAACACGAGGAATTTTTCAGTAGAAAAATATCCGTTTTCAGAAAACATATACCGAGATGGGGATTTTGTTATATTAAAAAGCTAAGACGGTTTGAAAATATAAGTACAAAATTGTTTGCTTTTTATAACACTTATGGTAACATACTTATCACTATGGCAAAAACATGTCCAATAACAAATAAGGGGTCAAAAATGGGAGGTGGCTACTCGAACAGAACTCGTGCCACTCAATTTAACCCTACAGGAATGAAAAGAAAATATCCAAATCTTCAAAAAAAGAAGATTTTTATACCTGAGCTAAACAAAAGTATCTCTCTTGAACTTTCTACAAAAGCGATCAAGACAATCCAAAAAAACGGAGCCTACGCCACACTAAAAAAAGCAAAACTAATTTAAAAAAATAACCGACAGAAATATCTGTCGGTTATTTTTTTAATTGTTTATAAATAGTAGAAAACAAAAACTCCCAATCCTTTACACATATATTATAGCAAATCTGAACACATTTGTCAAATAAAACATTGCATTTTCTATATTAAGGTTAGAAATAAGCTTACTTTACCAAACGCAAATTATTACCATCAGAAATGAAAGTTATGGTTCCTAATTCATAAGTAGCCAGTATTTCTGTCTTATATTTTTCCAAAATATCCAACACTTCTTTATGTGGATGCCCATATCTACTATTTTTTTCTGCTGAAATAATCGTATACTCTGGAGAAACAGCTGATACAAACAAATCCGAAGAACTTGTCCTAGATCCATGATGTCCGGCTTTTAAAATATCACTGTCTAGACCTCCCTTGTCTAAAGAAATAAGATAATTTTCAATACTCTGTGGAGAATCACCTGTCAGCATTACAGAAGTATTTCCATACACAAGCTTGGAAACAATAGAACCATCATTTGAATTTAAACCTGAAATATCTCTGTCCGGAAAAAGAATCTCTATATATGCCCCTCCACCGATATCTACTATCTGACCTCTTCTAGCTAAAACTTTTGGAATTTTTTTGTCAGCGATCTTCTTTTCCAAAAAAGTGTACGATTGTGTTTCGGAAGATGCACCTGCCTCAATGACAACCTTTACACTATATTTGTCGAGTAATGAAGCAAACCCTTCATAGTGGTCTTTGTCTGGGTGGGTAATAATAATGGCGTCCAAACTCCTATCATACCAAGGTATTTGTTTTGATATTTCTCTCATTATAAATTTATTTGGACCTCCATCTATTACAACCTGAACACCTGTTGGAGATTCTATAAAAATGGAATCTCCTTGTTCTACATTCAAAAAAGACACAGTTAAAAACCCTTCTCTGTTTTCATTTACGGCTACATACCAAAGAAAAAAGCTGATAAAAACTAAAAAAATAAGTAAATACCATTTTAGGCCACGAAATATTTGGAGGGTTCTATCTTTCATATGTTATATTATATAGACAATTTATCATTTAGATAAGACTGTATTACAAGTTTAACCTAAAAAAATATGAAGAAATTTGAAGAAAAAAAATTTAATATAGGAGAATTGAAAGGATTTTCAGTTAAATCCATTGAGGAACATTTGAAACTTTATGCCGGATATGTAAAACATTCAAACCTTATACTAGAAAAAATAGAAGAAATGAAAGAAGATTCTGAGAAAAACGCCTACGCTCTAGCCGAAGTAATGAGAAGATTTGGATTTGAATACAATGGAATGAGAAATCACGAAATTTATTTTGATTCTCTTTCTGGTGGAGCCTCTGCCATTTCAGACGGTGAATTGAAAAAACAAATAGAAAAAGATTTTGGTTCGTTTGATGGATGGCTTGCATCTTTAAAATCAATCGCAGCGACTCGTGGTGTAGGATGGGCAATGCTTTACTTTGATAGAAAAGATAAAAGACTTCTAAATACTTGGGTGGACGAGCAACATATAGGACAGCTCCAAGACTGTACACTCATACTTGGACTTGATATGTGGGAACACTCTTTTGTTTATGACTATCAACCAAGCGGAAAGAAACAATACATTGAAGACTTCTTTGAAAACCTAAATTGGTCAAAAGTAGAAGAGAATTTCAAAAATGCGAAATAAAATTTAAAAAATAAATGACTAGCTCCTAAGTGGAGCTAGTTTTTTTAATCCACCAGAAAATTATTCCGTAAATTAAAAATACTATAATCGGAGAAAATGATGGGATAGTGATGGAGCCAAAAGGAACTTTGTCTGCTACTTGCACAATAAATAATTGATACTTTAAAAGCAAAAAGGTTAAAACTCCCGGAATAAAAGCAATGTAGATTGATATAAATCCTAAGATACCAGTTATAAACCCTAAAAGCATTGTTAGAGGAATAAAGGCTAGAATAAAAAGATTGGCCGGCAGAGAAACAAAAGAAAGTGTCCCTATGGAATACAGTATATATGGTAAGACAAAAATCTGAGCTGATACTGTAGAAGAAACTATTTCTCGCATTCCAAATCTCTCTGTCACAAATGAAAACTTTTTAGACAAAATGGGTGAAAGAAAAATAAGTCCTGATGTGGCTAAGACAGAAAGCTTGAAGGACGGATCAAAAGCTAAAATGAGAGGGTTCCATAAAATCATAAAGACCACTGTGGCAAAAAGGACTTTGGCCGTGTTATGTTCTCTGTTTGTTTTTTCCAAAAATAATACTAAAAGAATCATTACTCCAGCCCTGACAGCCGAAGTTCCCGCCCCAGAAAGAATAATAAAAAGAATTATCCCAAAAACTCCAGACAAAAGAGATATTTGTCTAGGTAAAAAATAAAGTGAAGACATTATACTTTTTGCCACTATGGCAATATTGTAACCAGATAAAACAACTATATGAGAAACTCCAACTCTATTAAATTTATCAAGTAAATCTTTTCCTAGAGATCTTTTTGCACCAAGCAAAAGCCCACCCAAAAGAGAGCTCTCTGGTTCTGGTATAACTTTTTCTATTGAAGCGGTAAACAAAGATTTAATTTTAAAGAGATTTCTTTTTAGAAAATCACCGTTTTGACTTGAAATAAGTTTTGCTTGTGTAAACGGTGCTGTATACCATATACCTTTTGACCTGAGATAGCCTGGGTAATTAAAAATTCTTCCTTCGTTGCCTTCAAAACTTTCTACCTCTTCCAGATTTAAAGACAGAGATAATTTATCACCATATTTATACTCTGGATAAATAGAAACTACAGCTATTATTTTTTCATTTACTGTCGTGGTAGCTACCCCATCAAAAACTGAACTTAGTCTCACCGTAAGTCTGGTGCTATTCTCCCGAACATCTGGCTCGTCTGCTACAATACCTTCGGCTACTATTTTTCTATCTAAAAAAGAACTAAGCTCGGATTGTTTATAGACTCCAGAAAAGTAAATTCGGGTTAGGCCTAAAATAAATCCGGAAATAAATAAAATAAGACATATAAGAAAAACTGAAATATCTTTTGGAGCAAAAATTCTGTAAACAAGAATTAAAAAAATTAAAACAAAAAGCGCAAGCATTGAGCTTGCACCTATCCATATATAGGAACCAAAGGAGACCCCTAAAATAAATCCTATTGTTATTGAAAAAATCATAAACTCAATTCACTAAATTCTTTTATTATATTCTCCTCATCTTCTGGCGAAGAAGTTTTTTTAAATTTTGCTTTTGATTTTCCAGAAACCCTTCTTTTACACTCATCCCAAGTTTTGTGAATCTGAATATTTCCATCCAGCATACTGACATAAGAATAGGCTTTGGATTTACTTTTTTTCTTTATTCCTTCTTTTTTTATATCAATGGTCAAATTTATTCCATATCTTTCACGCGATCCTTTATACAAAACGGCCGGACTACCGTCAGCAAAAGAAGTTGCGATAACATCACACCTTTCATTTGGAGCTATACCTGAGTGTCCTTTTAAAAGTTGCCAATCTATAATTCTTTTATTTATCAAGACAAGCATTTTTTCCCATAAATCACGATTTAAAACATCTTCTTTTTGAGAAGTCTTCCAATCATTTCTCTGCCAACCGTAAACCCACCTTGTACTCCCCGAAAGGACATACAGAGAATCTGTATATATAGTCATCTCTCTTTCTCTCCGTGATAGAGAGCTCAGAGCTTCTATAACGGCAGTAAGTTCCATACGGTTATTTGTGGTGTTATCTTCTCTACCACCGAGTTCGGTAACCATATCATCTGTGGCTACTATACTACCCCATCCACCTCTACCCGGATTTCCTCTAGAAGATCCATCTGTAAATATTGTAATCATAAAATTATTATAACAAATTAATATATGTCTACGATGCGAAGTCTTAATTCTGGAAAATTTCTAAAAACAGATTTCTCCAAAGTAGCCACTAAGTTTATTTTTAAACCTTTCTCTAATTTTTTTTCAAAACTATCTGGACCTTGAAAAAAAGCTATGGCTATGACATCTTTATTGTCTGATTTTTTAAATTTAATTTCTAAATGATTTTTTTCTTTACCAAATTGTTTCACATCAAATATTTCTATGTTTTCCAAAAGAAACTGTGGCTTAGGATTTTCAAAACCAAAAGGAGAAAATTTTTCTATGTTTTTGTATGTTTTCCAATTTATATCTTCCAAAAATATTTTTCTATCAATTGAAATTTCTTCTTCATCATTATTTTCCTCTAGAAGGACAAAAGCTTCATTTAGTCTATCTTCTAGTGTATGAATCTTTTCGACATTAACCGAGAAACCCCCAGCTCCCTTGTGACCGCCAAAGTCTATAAAAACATCTTTTACCTTTTCCATAAGAGAAACAATATTTATTTTTCCTCCTGAGCGACAAGATCCTTTTATAATAGAATCTCCATTTACCCCTTCTCTACCCCAAATAAAGACTGGTCTTCCATGCTCATCTGAGAAACTGTTTGCAACAAGACCCAAAAGAGATGGTTTCCATTCTGGATTTCCCAAAACTAAAACATGTTTCATATCCTCATTTCTATTTTCTATTTTTTTCTTTATCTCTTTTATCATTGATGCCACAAGTCCTTTTCTTTCATTATTTTTTTCATCCAAATGTTTTGCATATACACCAGCCTCCACTTCATCTGTGGTAGATAAAAGCTTGAAAGCATCCGAAGGTATACCCATGCGGCTTGCTGCATTTATTCTAGGGGTCACCATAAAAGCAATATCATCTTCTGTAATGGTTGTTTGATTTATTTTTACAAGAGAAAGTAATTTTAAAAGTCCCGGTCTTTTAGATTTTCTAAAAACCTTTAATCCATAAAAAGCCAACACTCTATTTTCCCCCAAAAGAGGAACCATGTCAGACAGGGTCGCTAGTCCAACCATATCCAAAAACCATTTTTCATAACCTTCTGGAAAATCTATTTTTGGATGTTTTGCTAAAGCCTGAACAACTTTGAAAATAACCCCTGACCCACACAACATTTTTTCTGGATAAAGACAGCCTTTTTGTTTTGGATTTATGATAGCAAAAGCTTTAGGAATTTTTTCTCCCGGTAAATGATGATCTGTAATAATAACATCTATTCCAATACTTTCTGCATGGTCTATTTCTTTGTCATCTGTTATTCCGCAATCTATAGTTACCAAAAGTTTCACATTTTTAGAAACCAAATAATCTAGGGCTTCGTTGTTTAAACCAAACCCCTCTTCATTGCGAAGAGGAATATAAGAAATTATATTTGGATAATTTATTTTTTTAAAAAAATCACTGAACACAACAGAACCTGGAATTCCATCTGCATCATAATCTCCATAAATAGCAATTGTTTCATTTTTTTCTATAGCATCAACAATCCTACCCACAGCCTTCTCCATATCTTTCAAAAGAAAAGGGTTATGAATATCTTCTTCATAATTTGGATTTAAAAATTTTTCTGCGGTCTCAAAATCTTTAATGCCTCTAGAATATAATAGCTCTTGAACTAAGGGTTCATACGCCTTCAGATTTTCAGCAACTTTTTTTGGGACAGCTTTCCGAATAGCATATTTTTTCATAAGGTCTATTTTAGCACAAATCTAATATGTTATAATTTAATAATTATGAAAGATTGTATATTTTGCAAAATTGTTTCAGGAGAAATTCCATCTTATAAAGTTTATGAGGATGAAAATTTTTTGGCCTTTTTAGATATTCACCCTCAATCCCCCAGTCATGTTCAGGTCATACCAAAAGAACACTATAGGTGGGTTTGGGATGTGCCAAATGCTGGAGAATATTTTGAGGTTGTAAAAAAAATAGCAAAGGCACAAATGAAAGCTTTTCAAACAGATTGGATACTTTCAAAAATAGTTGGTGATGAAGTGGAGCATGCCCATATCTGGGTTTTTCCAAACTCAGAAGTTTCTGGAGACAAAATGAACTTTGAAGAAAACAAAAATAAAATTATTGAGAGTTTGTAGTTATATAAAAACTTCATTGAGTCATTACAATTTTGGAGACTTCGGAGCGCGACGGCGCGAGATTGAGCCAAAGTCTAGCAAGACTTATGGCGTGCTCCAAAATTGTGATGAGGAGAAAGAAGTTTTTATGACTACCTCTCCAACGCTTCCATACCCGGTAAAGTTTCATTGACTAGAAAATCAAGCATAGCTCCACCTCCGGTTGAAACAAAAGTAAATTTATCTGAAAGTTCCAATTTATTTATAGAAGCAACAGTATCTCCTCCGCCCACTATTGTCTCCCCAGAACAATTTGAAATTATTTCTGCAAACTGTTCTGTTTTATCTGAAAAACCTATCTCATAATTTCCAACTGGACCATTCCAAATGATAGTTTGTGCTGTAGCAATGATGTTTTTTAATTGCTCCAATGTCTCTATACCAGCATCCACTATAGTTTCATTTTTTTCTACTTCGTTTGATTTTTTAAAAGAAACTTCACCTTTTTCATTTGTAACAGTGACATCTACAGGAACAACTAGTTTCTTATTTTGTAATTTTTCTTTTATACCAAACTCTCCTTCTGATACAAGTGATTTACCTATTTCAAAGCCCATCTCTTTATATATATTGTGAGCCAAAGCTCCACATACAAAAACTGTATCTGCTTTTTCTAAATATTTTTCTATCAAAGGTATCTTTGTATCAAATTTTGCTCCACCTAAAATAAATACAAAGGGTTTCTTCGGATTAAATGCTTTGGATAAGTTTTCTATTTCTTGTTTTAAAAGAATTCCGCCAAAATGTGGCAAAAATTCCGGAACAGAAACAATAGATGCATGCTTTCTGTGACTGACAGCAAAAGCATCATTTACATAAATGTCAGCCATTTGAGCAAGTTTTTTAGCAAAATCTTTATCATTTTCTTTTTCGCCAGGATTTATCCTAAGATTCTCAAAAAGAAGAACTCCACCATTTTCCATTTTTGTGATCTTTGCTATAGCTTCTGGAGTAAAATAACTTTCTGAAAAATCCAAAGGTAAAAACCCATTCAAATATTTCCACATCGGTAAAAGTGTTTTTGAATCTTTGCCTTCACAATGAGAAATTATTATAGTTTTTGCTTTTCTAGCTCTCAAAAAATCCAGTGTTTCTATAACTCTTTCTAGTCTATAAGTATCTTTAACCTGCCCTTCTATAACAGGAACATTCAGATCAAGTCTTAATAAAATTATCTTTCCCTCTAAATCTTTTTCGTCTACTATGTATTTAATCATAGGCTATATAGTTTCTATATCTTTTATAAGTTCTACAAAATTTTTATAATTCAAACTTTCTCTACCTATTAAAAGTCCATGAACAAAACCATCCACTATAATAGATTTTGCATTTTCTAATGTGACAGACCCACCATAAAGAATCTTTATATCATCACCAAGTATTCCATATATTTCTCTTAATATTTTTCTTATAAAAATAGACATCTCGTGTATATCTTGAGAACTCATAGCTTCTTTACCTCCAATAGCCCAAACAGGCTCATAAGCAATAATTATATTGTCTATATTTTTCTTTGAAACATCTTTCAAAGATAGAGTTATTTGTTTTTTTATAAAAGAAAGATATTCACCTTGAGCATCTCTAGAATTTTCACCTATACATATTATTACTTTAAGTCCGGAATTTATTGAGCTTATAACTTTTTTATTGACCATTTCATCCGTATCTCCCAGTTTCCTTTTCTCTGAATGTCCTAAAATCGTATAACTTACACCAAACTGCTTCACCTGAATTGGACTTATTTGTCCTGTAAAAGAACCTACTGATTCATAAAAAATATCTTGAGCTCCAAGACTTATTTGTTTATTAGATATATTTTTTAATGCATCTAGATAAACAAAAGGAGGGCAGATAACAACTTCTGTTCTTTTTACTCTTAAAACACCTCTTTTAACAGAACTTGCAATCTTTTTAGCCTCAGAAACTGTTACTGGATTCATTTTCCAGTTGCCCACAATCAGATTTTTTATCCTTTTTTTCATATTTATCAATTATACCAGACAATTGGCCAAATCAACTTACTCAACAAAACCTATATCTCGGTATATTTTAATAAAAACCTTCAGATTTGTATGAAATCCGACGTGAGAGTTTTATAATTTGAAGAGCTTTATTTAAATAAAGTGATGAAAATTCTAAAACTTGGAGCGAGGAGTTCGCCAAATCTGAAGGTTTTTGCCTACCGAACCTCTTCCCAAGATATAATCTCATACTGATCCGAGGTTAAAGGAAAACTTGGAGGAGGACCGTACAAGAGGTTTGCGTCATATATAATCTCCCTTATGTCATAACCTGTACCATCTGTATAAGAAAAACCATACCTTCCGTTACTTGCTATCATCCCATATAAAGTTATTGAATTTCTTGTATAACCAGTACCACAAGCTGAATTATAATAATGCCTACCGACCCTGCCATTTTGAGCAACTAAAGCGGCGTCAATCCTTAAATCTGTATCGCTTTTTAATCCAACATTTATATTTCCTTGAGATATAAGAGATAGAACATCTCTGCCGTCATAATATGTATAAAGTAAATCATCATTTACAATAATAGCCGGTCTATTGTTTACATTATCTGGGAACCTTCCCGCTGCTATTGTTAACCTCTTATTTTGTATTATACCATCTACCCATAAATCATCTTCAACAAAAACCACCCCATTTGCAGGCATAGAATAATTGGCTACAAAAGTCTGCCCATTGCTTCTTATACTCCAAATGCCCCAATCATCTTGACTATAACTACAGGATCCTGAAACATTTTCTAATCTTGTCACCTTATATACATCAAAAGTTCCATTTGTTTTTAAAACTATATGGTAACCAAGTGACCCTGAACTAGATATATACTTGCCATTCGACTGAGCTTTAGTTTTCATTTGAGAAATGTCCGTCGTAAGACCAACAAAATCTACAGCAGGTACAGGAAAAATCCTGCCGGCCACAAATATACCGGATCTACTTGGAACAGAATTTGGAGGAGCTTCAGCCGAGCGGAAATTATCATTTGTCCCTGTTTGAGGGGGAGGATTGATGTGGGTATGAACAGCAAACTCCTCTCCTCCAGTATGGTCAGGATCATCTGCAGTTGTCTTGCTACTAGATACAACATTGTAAGCTATCCCATCAAAACGAATACCTCCATTTGAGTGAATAGGTCCATAGACTTCGGTACCTTCTCCAAAACGCATGTAATCATTAGCAACTACGGCATATTTTGCTAAAGATGGTATAGCCATCCTAACAACAATAGAGCGGTGTACAGAAGGATCCGAATCAACTTTACCCGTAGATTTTATAGTTACTATAGTAAAACCTTCTGGCGGAGGGGTTACTTCTAAAGTAAAAGTCCCTATCTTTGTACCATTTTTATCAAAAAAATCGTGAATATAAGGACCAGGAAGTCCTGTTCCGTCTTTATAATCACTAGGAGAATGAGCCAAGTGCCATCTATAATAATCAATACCAGCTTCGGCTATTTGGAGAGCTTGCTCCCTTTTAGATGAAAGTCTGGAAGCTTTTATATTTACAGAAGCCCAACTTATGAGAGCTCCTATCATTATTATGGATATTGTTCCAAAAATAAGAGCTTGAATTAAGAAACTTCCCTTATTTTTTTTAAAAGAATTGCTTTTCATTTTATTTATAAATTGTTTTTAAGATTTCTTAAATTCACTTGAGAAGTTCCTATCATTTCTCCGGGAGGCATATTTGGATCTTTATCTATTATAACAGTAACTTTGACCAATCTTATGTCTGTAATAGGAACAGGTTGCGACAGTGGGACCGAATTTCCATTGTAAAACTCTGAATAATACTGAAATATGGGTAAGGTAGAACTAGAAACTATATCTGACACTAGTGTGGATACCTTTTCATTTGAAACTGAGTAAACCAAAGGGTTACCCGAAGGAGTTATCACTCCTTTTTTTAATTTTCCATTACTCAAAAAATATCTGACTCTCTCTTTCAGTCCTGTACCATAGAGGTCGCTATAAAAAATAATTTCTGATGTGCCTGCGACTCCTATCGGATAACCGCCAACACTTGAGGTCTCTGCTTTTCTAAGTTCAGAAACCATAATTTTTGTAACATGCCTTAAATCTAATTGGGCAGATAAGTTATTATGCAAATTAGTGTTTAATCTAAAGATATCTCTCTGAAAAGTGGTTACTGTAACAGTCAGAATACTTATAATAAAAATACTTATCAAAAGCTCTATTAGAGTAAACCCTTTATTTATTTGTTTATTATTTTTTATAAAATTTATAAACATTATTTTAATTTGGAATTAACACTACTGTCTGACTTTGCCAATTATTTGAAATATCTACAGAAACATCTTGTGACTCATAGCCCACCTTAGAAAGAGATAGGGTATATCCCCCACTTGGAAGTGATGAAAAATATACTTGACCAGGAGGAGTACAAGAAGAAGTAAAAGTAAAAGCTATATCGGATATATTTGGTGTTGTCGCAATAGAAGATGAAAATAAACTTATTTTATATCTCAAATATCGTGAATTTGAATGAGATGAATGTAAGTTTTTATCCAAAGAAGTGTAATAACTACTTCCTGTACCGTCTGGGCCAATAAAATTCCAAGTTCCACCGTCATTATTTGTGGCTATCTGAACACGGATAGGTTCTGGGTCACTTGGATTGTTCACTGGTTGACCTGTTGGGTTCCAATACAAATTATTTAGATTACTAGAAACCCCCAAATCAAAAGAAGAAGAAGTGATTTCTCCATTAAGAACATATTCTCCAAATATTTTTTTCAAAGTAATATCTCCAGCAGGATTATTGACCTCTAAATTACCATCTGATAACAAATATCTTGTTAAATCCGTAGAGGTAGCTTGGCCTGAACCGGAAGACCAATCTGTCTGCACTTTAAAACCTTGTCCTGTTATTTTTGATTCATCAAATCCGGTTTTAGATAATCTGACAGAAACATCAGAGAGAGGTAAGCCAGTAACGCTATCTTTGACGATCACTAAAAGAGTTTTTGGATCTTTTGGTTCAACTATTAAGCTAAGATCCGTAGTGCTATTTGGTTCTATGAGCAAAGGAGCTATTGGGTTATACCCTATCAGGTCATAGTTACTATCATTTAGTAATATAGAATATGTATCCCATTCTATATTATTTAAACTGTTCAAACCGCTAGAGTTTGTTTGTCCATTATAAGAATATTTGATTATATCTGGAGAAGTCCCGATAAGTTTTGAACCCAAAACACTAAAACCAACGTTAGAAACATCTGAACAAGTATTTGTTTTTGAATAAACATTTATCGTGCTCAAACGATCTATAACAAAACTAACCTGAGTAACTTGCCCGACCAATACGGTTGCATATGGTTTTGTAGGATTTGGGTTGGGTATGCTAGTAGGGTAAGTTTTGTCTGTAGAATAACCGGCTTTTGTGACTGTCACTTCATAAGCTTCAGCTCCAGGAGGAGCATCAACAATCTGCAACAAACCTTGATTATTTGTAACATCATCTATAGAAATTGGAGGATTTATAAGATTGTTCTCAATATGAACCAAAGCTCCTTGTATAGGATTGCCGTAAGCATCAAAAACTTTAATAAACAAAGCTCCGTTTGTAGATGCTGTCTCTAAATTTTTTGGCGAAACCCTTGTCGTCACAGCAATTGGAGTAAAGTTTTTACATAAAGAACAATCTACCTCAATTTCCACAAGTTTATAATCTGCTGGAGAAAGATCATTTGGACTTCCCCCAAATGTACCATCAAAAGGATCGTCAACATTTCTAACTGTGGTCAAAACAGAAAAATTATAATCTCCTCTTTTTAAATTTTGACTATAGGTCAAAATCCCAGTTGGAATACTCCCACTTACTCCAACATCTGAATAAGATAAATTTCTTATTATTTCAAATTGTTCATTTACTAAATCTGTAGCTACTATCTTTGCCTCACTAGCCCTCACAACATCAAAAATAGAAATGTAGCTACTATAAACAGAAACAATGATTACCAGAAAAACAGCTACACCGACAATAAGTTCAACTAAAGTAAATCCTTTTTTGTTTTTTGGTAATCTAATCATAATTAAAATCTGAAACCAAAATATAAAAACTACAGAGCATCTGCAAGAGAGTAAGTTGGAGCAAGCATTGATATAGCAAAAATACCCACGGCAGTTCCTATGACGATCATAAGTAAAGGCTCTATAACTGATGAAAGATCTTTTGTTTTTTGATCTACTTCTTCTTCATAAAAAGTAGCTACTCCTAAAAGCATTTCTCCTATCTTTCCAGTTTCCTCACCCACAGAAACCATTTCACCAACAAACAACGGGTACAAATTATCGTGAGAAAGAAATATATTGGAAATCTGTTCTCCTTTTTCTATAGCGGTTTCTATTTCTGTCAAAACATTTTTATAATAAGAGTTTTGAATAACCTCTTTTGTAACCCCTATAGCAACAACAATATCTACTCCAGAAGAAATCAATGATGATAAAGTCCTAGCCGTACGAGCAGAATTCATTTGCTTTACCATCTCACCTATTATTGGAATACGTAGAGAGACTGTATCCAACATTATTTTCCCCATATTTGTTCTAAACCACAGAACTAGACCCACGATTAAAGCTAAAGTGCCCAATATGACAAAAAGAAAATAACCTTTGAGAAAATTACTAATCATAATAATTATTCTGGTAGACAAAGGTAGCTCAACACCAAGACCTGTAAAAGTCTCAGTCAAAGTAGGCACCATATAAACCATCATAAGCACAGCTATGACAATCATAAGTGAAAATATAACAGCTGGATACATCATAGCTCCCTTAATTTTTTTAGTTAAAAGATATGTCTTCTCCATCTGCATACTGATATTTTTCAAAGCCAAAGAAAGATTTCCCGACTCTTCTCCAGCACTTACCATAGAAACAAATAATGTAGAGAAAATTTTTGGATGTCTAGACATTGAATCACTCAGAGTGTTTCCTTTACTTAAAGAATCCTGAAGATCGGCCAGAGTCTTTTTTAATGTTCCTTTTTTAGCTTGTCTTTCCATAATAGAAAGACCTCTAGTTATTGGAAGTCCTGCATCTATCATTTGACTTAAATTTCTAGCAAAAACTATTTTATCGTGCATCTTAACAGAACTAAACAAAGAGATTTCCATTCTAAAAGAGAAAGCTTTTTTAGAGACTTCTCTGACAGAAACAACTCTGTCTCCCCTATCTTTTATCAACTCATAAACTTCATACTTATTACCAAACTCAACAGTATCCTCTACTGTGTTTCCTTCTTCATCTATAGATTTGTAATAAAATAATGCCATAAAAATTATTCTGATATAACACGCAAGACTTCTTCTATTGTTGTAACTCCTTGAACAGCTTTAAATATACCGTCCTCTAGCATTGTCAACATACCTTCTGACTCTGCCTGCTTTTGAATATCATCGGAAGTACCATTCTTTATAATTATTTCTTTTATTGCTGGAGAAACTTTTAAAACTTCATGAATTCCAATTCTACTCAAATACCATTCTTCAGCTGGGACATTTTTCTTTGGCCTCCAAAAATAAACATCTGCCCATTTATCAGATTTATTTATTATTTTTTCTTCTTTTAAGACATCTAATATTTTGTCTAGGTTAACAGATTTACCCAAAGTTTTTATTTCTGATTCTGTTAACTGGTATTTTTCTTTTTGATCAGAGAGTCTTCTTATAAGTCTCTGGGCAATAATTATATTTATTGTAGAAACAAGCAAGAAAGGCTCGACCTTCATATCCATAAGTCTTGGTATAGCTCCAGCCGCAGAGTTTGTGTGCAGAGTTGAAAGAACTACGTGACCAGTAAGAGAAGCGTTCACAGCAAGAGAGGCTGTCTCATTATCTCGAATCTCACCGACCATAATAATATCTGGGTCTTGTCTAACTAAAGTCCTCATACCGTTAGCAAATGTAAAATTAATATCTGGTCTAACTTGAGTTTGATTTATTCTTTTCATCTGATACTCAACAGGATCCTCTATTGTAGAAATGTTTACATCTGGAGTATTTAAAATATCCAAAATAGTATATAAAGTTGTAGTTTTTCCAGAGCCAGTTGGACCTGTAGTCAAAATCATACCCGTAGTAGATTTTAGAGATTTATGTATCCTCTCCAAACCTTCACCATGAAAACCAAGCCCCTCTAAAGTAAAGCCTGACACGGTTTCCCTAAGGAGTCTCATAACAGTTTTTTCTCCATAATAAGTCGGTAGTGTAGAAACACGAAAAGAAACTTTTTCCCCATTCATATCTATTTTAAAACGACCATCTTGTGGAAGTCTTTTTTCATCCAACTTTAAACTAGATAGGACTTTTATTCTGGCTGTAATACTAGAAGAAACATTTTTGGGTAAAATCATAGCATCGTGGAGTATTCCATCTATTCTATATCTAACCAAAAGTTCATTCTCTTGTGGCTCTATATGAATATCAGACGCATCTTGTAAAATTGCGTGTTTCAAAAGAGTATCTACAATACGAACAACAGGGACATCATCTGCCCTCTTCTTGAGATCTTGTTCTGAAACATCTTCCTCGGAATTTTCATCTGGAATACTTTTTAGAGAAATAACATCCTTTTGTATCAACTCCCCAAACTCAGCTTTCAAACTTTTCTGATACTGCAAAAGAACATTCTTCATTGACTCACTATCTGTCAGTCTGGGAAGAATTTTTAGACCAACTTTTTTCTTTACAAAATCAATAGCAGTCAAATCCTCTGTATCAAGCATAGCGACCTCTAGAGAAGAGTCTGTTTTTTTGAAAGCCACGATATTGTGATTTCTAGCAATTGGCTCAGGAATAAGAGATAAAACCTCGAAAGGAATCTTTTCTAATTTTAAATCAACAAAAGGAATACCCAAAATATAAGCTTGCATTCTCCTTAAATCATTTTCAGTAAGTTTCCCGTCATTTACCAAAAGCTTCCCAATACTCTCTCCAGAATCTTTATGTTTTTTTTCGGCATCCAAAACATCGGCTCTTGAAACAAGGCCTGAATCTAAAATAAAATCTTTTAATTGTGATTCTTCAATGTGCATGGTGCTTTCAGATTTTAAGTTTTTTCATCGTCCTCGATTTTTATAAAAAACTAAAATCTTATATTATGTAATCTTGTTTTTATTATATCAAAAAAACAAAAACTAAACTTAAATAATGTGTATAAATTAATAACTTTCTAAAAAAATTATGTGATTTGACAAAATTGTCCTGATTTGATAATATATACAGGTATTTGATATGAAGTTCGCCCAACGGCGGGCTAATTTTTTACCAAAAATTAGGATTCGATAAAAATTAGAAAGCGTTAGTTAAAAGTCTGCAACAAAAATATTATGTCTGATTTAAAAGTAATAAACTCTGTGTTGACCCAACTTGAAGAAGAAAGGGGCATACCACAAGAAAAAATAATAGAAGCAATAGAAATGGCTCTAGCCACTGCCTATAAAAAAGAGTATGGCAAAAAAGGTCAGATTGTTAGGGCTAAATTTGACCTAAATACAGGAAAAACTGAAATGTTTCAGGTTAAAATTGTAGTAGATGAATCTACTGTAGTAATAGACCCTGAAGATGATGTTGAAATACCGGAAGATAAAACTATCTATAACCCAGAACACCACATAATGATTGTGGATGCTAGAAGAATAAAAAAGGATGTTGAGCTAGGTGAAGAAATGATTTTTCCACTAGAACCTTATGATGATTATGGAAGAATTGCTGCTCAAACAGCAAAACAAGTAATTATGCAAAAAATAAGAGAGGCTGAGAAAGTTTCTGTCTTAGGTGAATACGGAAAAAAAGAAGGTGAAATTGTTTCCGGAACAGTCCAAAGAATAGAAAGAGGTAATATTTTCGTTGATATGGGCCGTGCCACAGGTATACTCCCCTACGAAGAACAAATACCAGGTGAAAGATTTGGTCAAGGAGAAAGAATAAGAGCTTATCTTTATAAAGTTGAAGAAAATATAAAAGGAATATTCCTTAGACTTTCTAGATCTCACCCTAAATTCCTAGAGAAACTCTTTGAAACAGAGTCTCCTGAAATAGCCAACGGAACTGTGGTTATAAAATCTATCGCTAGAGAAGCAGGTAGTAGAACAAAAGTAGCTGTTTACTCAGAAGACGAACATATTGATCCTGTTGGATCTATGGTTGGCCAAAGAGGAGTCAGGGTAGCTACAGTAATGAGCGAAATAGGTGGAGAAAAAATAGACATCATAGAATGGTCAGAAGATCCTAAAAAATTCATAGAAGATGCTCTTTCTCCTGCAAAAATACTATCTGTTGAACTAGATGAGGTTGAAAAACAAGCTCATATAGAGGTTTCAGAAGACCAGCAATCTTTAGCTATTGGTAAAGGAGGTCAGAATGTCCGCCTAGCAGCCAAATTAACTGGTTGGAAGATAGATATAAAATCTTTAGCGTCAGAGATAAAAGATAAAGAAGAAAAAAAAGATTATTCCACTGAAGATTCAGACGAATAATATACTTTTCGATAAATAATTTGTATACTAAGTGAACTAACATTAAAAAATATGAATTTACTAAAAGATATACCTGCTGGAACAGTGGATGAAATGAATGTCATAGTAGAAATACGAAAAGGTTCTCATAATAAATATGAAATAGACAAACAAACTGGCCTAATCGCTCTAGACAGGGTTTATCACACCACCCAAGATACACCTTTTGATTATGGTTTTGTTCCTCAAACACTATGGGAAGACGGCGACCCCTTGGATGTCATAATCCTAACAACCTACCCATTAGATATTGGAATATTAGTAAAGGTTCGTCCAGTTGGACTAATGGATATGATAGATTCTGGAGAAGGAGATGCAAAAATAATAGCAGTGCCTGTATCTGATCCAAGATGGAATGATACAAAAGACCTAAGTGACATAAATAAACATATATTAAAAGAAATGGAGCATTATTTTACAACTTACAAAATGCTTCAAGGCAAAGAGGTCATCATAAAAGGATTTGAAAACAAAGAGTCTGCTAAAAAAGCCTTTGAAAAAGCTATTCTTGCCTACAAGAGCTAAATAAACTAAGAGGAAAAGAATACAAAAAACCCGTAAAGCATCTTTTGCTTGCGGGTTTTTAGGTGTATAATGTATATATTAACAGGTAAGCACGAAAATAATGAAAATAATAATATCTTATGCATTAATTTCTTCTTTCATACTGTTTGGGTATGCCGGTTTTACCTATGCACAAGCGGATGTGACAGTTCAAACACAAACAGAAGTTAAAGATGGAGAAGAATTGAAATTTAGGAATGAATCCAGTGGTAGTGCATCTGTCAAAGCAAGGGCAGAACAAGAGAGAAAAGACCGACTAGAGCAGAAAAAAGCTGATTTTGCTGAGAACCAACAAGAAAGAAAAACTGAAAATCAAGAAAAAAAGGATGAAGTGAAAAAAGATAAAGTGGAGAGTAGAGAAACTTTAATAAAATTGAGAATGGAAAGTCATTTAAAACTTATAGTAGCTAGGTTTGAAGCCACAATAGAAAGACTTGGAAATATTATAGGAAGAGTTGAAAGTCGTATAAATAAAATGAAAGAAAATGGAGAAAATACAGAAAAAGCTGAAGCTTCTATTGTAGTGGCGAAAGAAAACCTACAGGAAGCAAAAGATTCTTTGGTAATATTTAAAAATTCTGTAAATGCTGAAATAGGAACTCCAGCAGAAACACCTCTTGGAACAAAAATCTCTGAAATGAAAAAGCTCACAGAAGAAACAAAAAATTATCTGAGAGAAAGCCACCAAGCAACGGTTCAGGCAGTAATTTATCTAAAGGCATCATCTACAGTAGAAACAACAAATTAATCATATAAGTAATAAAAATATTATGGAAGAAAACAAATCATCTATAGGGTCTATAATAGGAACAATCATAATAATCGCTTTGATTATTTTGGGAGGTTTGTATTTCTGGGGTAAAAAAATAGAAAACTCAAGAAATGCACAAGAACTAACATCAGAAGATGTAATGACTGACGAAGAAATAGCTGCTGAGTCAGACTCAATAAAACAAACAAACTCTTCTGACAGTATTCAATCTATAGAAACAGACCTGTCAGCAACGAATATAGATAATATTGATGCTGAACTAAATAGCCAAGCAGAACTACAATAATCTTAGTTACAGAAAAAAAGCAAAAAACACTCGTCATGAGTGTTTTTTGTTATACTTGCAAACAAACGGTCATTATTATAAAGTGAGCAAGTATTTAGACTTAGAATATAAAATTATGTCACAAAGAAACTATACCAATATAAAATTAAATCCCCTACCAGAAAGAGAACTTGAAATTGTCGGATCTATTACTCTTGAAAAAATGAACTCTGCCAGAGAAGAAGCTTTGAAAAAAATAGCCTCTAGCGTAGAAATAGATGGTTTTAGAAAAGGAAATGCCCCTATATCTGTGGTAGCTCAAAAAGTCGGTGAAATGAAAATACTAGAAGAAGCAGCTGAATCTGCTCTAAATGATGAATACCCTAAAATACTAGAGGAAAACAACATAGATGCAATAGGTAGACCAGAAATAACCATCACAAAAATAGCTCCTCAAAATCCACTGGAATTTAAAATAAAAACTGCCTTGATGCCTGAAATAAAACTGCCTGACTACAAAAAAATATCAAAAGAAGAATCAAACAAAAAACTAGAAAAAGTGGAAGTTTCAAATTTTGAAGTAGACGATATGATTTTAAATATCAGAAAAAATGTTTATCACCAAATGCTCCATCAAAATGAAGGTTTACATGAGCACGACCACAGCCACGGAGAAATAAAAGAGGAAGACCTACCAGAAATGAACAGTGATTTCCTAAAAATGATTGGTGATTTTAAAGATGTAGAAGATTTAAAAGTAAAAGTTAAAGAAAGTCTGGTCCAAGAAAAAGAACTGAAAGAAAAAGATAAGAAAAGAATAAATCTTCTTGAAAACATAATTGAAAAAGCAACTATAGAGATGCCGAAAATAATTATAGAAGGAGAATTGGATAAAATGATGGCTCAATTTAAAGATGACTTAGCTGGATCCAATATCCTCCTAGAAGAATACCTGAAACAAATAAAGAAAACTGAAGAAGATTTAAGATCTGAGTGGAAAGAAACTGCTGTAAAAAGAGCAAAATCCCAAATAGTCTTAAACACAATCGCTAAAGAACAAGGTATAAAACCAGAAGAGGAAGATATAAAAAAAGAAATGGAACATATACTTTCTCACCACAAAGATGCAGAAAGATTTCGTGTCAGAATGTATGTAGAGACATTTATGACCAACGAGCTTGTGTTTAAATTTTTGGAGGAAGGAAAATAATTTACCTCCCCAAAAGAAACAAAGTAGCTACAGCCACGCTAGCAGTCTCTCCCCTTAGAACAAGAGATCCAAGAGAAAATATTTCTATTTTTTTATCCTTAAACATTTTTATTTCTTCTTCAGAAAATCCTCCTTCAGGACCAACAAAAATAAGAAAAGATCCTTCTCTATCTATAACTTCCCTATCGAGTAGCAAACCTTCAGGATGAAGGGCGATTACATTTTGAAAATCAGACAAAAAAGAACTGTCTAAAAAATCTTTTAGATTCATAGGCTCGTTTACCATAGGTACATCACCCCTTCCAGATTGTTCAGAAGCTTCAAGAGCTATTTTTTTCGCTCTAGCAATATTTAAATTTTTCTTCTCACTTCTTTCAGAAATGATAGGTTGTATGAAAGAAACACCAAGTTCTGTAGCTTTTTGTATGACGAGTTCTATGTTCTCTTTTTTCAGAAGTGAAATAGCTAATCCGACACATCTAGAAATTTTTGGAGTTTTCTTTTTTGAAACAATAGTCAGGGTCGCGCCCAAATTCCTTAGACTAGAAATAAAAGCTAGATAATCATAACCAGAGCCATTAAAAACAACCACCTGACTACCGACGTTGTATCGAAAGACATTTTTCCATTGATGGACAAGGTCTTTGTCGGTAATATCAACAGTTTCTCCTTCTATTTGTTTATCTATGTAAAACCTATGTAATCTCATTAAAAATAGCTTACGTCAAATAAAGATAAAAGAAAAGCCTGAGGTGTGACAACCTCAGGCATAATACAAGGAGTATAACAACTCCGAGTTATAGAAAATAGAAGGACCTTGATCTCTAGAGATGCCCGTTGCCGTTTATCTGAGGAGATACCTTCCTCCTTCCCCCTCCTAGGTGATTTGCTCCCGAGTCACCCATTCCTTCAGAGCGGTGACTGTGGCACTCGTTTCCTTTATTGTAGATACTCAAAATGACGTTGCACCCAGGACGCCTACACCTCCTTCCTTCTTTTTGAGTAATACAAGCACCCTTCTTCGAAAAAAGCTCAGGTCTTACTGACATTGTTTTCCTTTCCTTCTAAACTATAAACCTTTTTAAAATTTATTGTCAAATATAAAATTGCCTAAAATGTTTTTTCTGTTATACTCATATAATAGTTAACAAGTAAACAATTGATTAAATTTTAACAAAATAACAAATAATAAAGACATGTTGATACCTACAGTAATAGAAAAATCACAATTTGGGGAGAGAGCATATGACATATTCTCTCGCCTACTTCGTGAAAATATAATTTTCCTAGATGGACCAATAGACGACCACACAGCAAACCTAGTAATAGCTCAGCTTTTATTCCTACAATCAGAAGATCCTAAAAAAGATATTTCTTTTTATGTAAACTCTCCAGGAGGATCTGTTTCTGCTGGACTAGCTATAGTAGACACAATGAACCACATAAAAAATGATGTTTCTACTGTTTGTGTAGGAATTGCTGCTTCTATGGGAGCTATCATACTTTCTGCTGGTAAAAAAGGAAAAAGGTTTGCGTTGCCAAATGCTGAAGTAATGATCCACCAACCTCTACTTAGGGGTCTTGAGGGACAAGCTTCAGATATTGAGATATCTGCTAGAAATATAATAAAAACTAGAGAAAATTTATACAAAATGCTCTCAAAAAATACAGGTCAGACTCTTTCAAAAATAGAAAAAGATGCAGACAGAGACTTCTTTATGTCAGCCGAAGAATCCAAAAAATACGGAATTATAGACAAGATACTTTAGTTGTAGTATAGTCTAAGTATTATTGATTTTAATTTTATAACTGACAGTTTTAGTTTTTACCGATATTACCGACCAATCTAGAAACCACCGTAAGACAGAAACAAACCAAGATTCAATTTTTGATATAAACCGATAAGTTTTTAGACAAAATCCGAAACGGGCAGTTATTACGAACATATGTCATTAAATATAGTAATGCTCTTTGTGGGTATTGCGATAGCAGCCGGTATTATACTAGGATATTATCTCCGTATACTTATCTCTCTGTCTCGCAAAGGCTCAATGGAGCTTAGGATAAAACAGATGGAGCTCCTTGCTAAAGACAAAGAGCAGACCATCATAGAAGAAGCTGAGAAGAAAGCCGAGGAAATAATAAAAGAGGCTAGAGGCGAAATAAAAGAAAAAGAGGAAAAGAATAAGAAAACAGAAGAAAGACTCATCAAAAAAGAGGAGCTTTTAGACCATAGACAAACAGATATAGACAAAGAGGTTGATGAAATAAAAAAGAGAATAGAAGAAATAAAAACCATTAGAGAGCATGCTGATAAACTAGAAAAACAAAAACAAGAAGAACTACATAAGATTGGAAAACTGTCATCTGAAGAAGCCAAAGAAGAAATCTTTAAAATAGTGGAAAAGGAATCCGAGGAAAATATTATGACCAGAATGAAAAAACTGGAACTTTTGGGAGAAGAAACTTTGGAGCAAAAAGCTAAATCTATACTAGCTACATCTATTCAAAGACTGGCAAACTCTGTAACTTCAGATATGATGACTTCCCATGTTGCAATAGCTAGTGATGAGATAAAAGGTAAGGTTATAGGAAAAGAAGGTAGAAATATAAAAGCTTTTGAGAGAGCCACTGGTGTAGAGGTTATTGTAGACGATACACCCGGATCTATTACAATTTCATCTTTTGACCCTGTCCGTAGACAAATAGCTAAAGTAGCTCTAGAAAAACTCATCGCCGACGGTAGAATACAACCAGCTAAAATAGAAGAGATTGTTCAAAAAGCAGAAGACGATATAAACAAAATTATAAAAGAAAAAGGAGAACAAGCCGTCTATGAGACTGGTGTTTTGGGTCTAGACCCAAAAATAGTTTCTATTTTGGGAAGACTTCATTTTAGGACAAGCTACGGACAAAACGTCTTGGCCCACTCTATAGAAATGAGTCACTTAGCCGGAATGATAGCTGAAGAGATTGGTGCAAATGTTATGGTGGCAAAAGCTGGAGCCCTAGTCCACGATATAGGAAAAGCTGTTGACCATGAGGTTTCCGGTACTCATGTAGAAATTGGAAGAAGGATCCTCCAAAAATTTGGTGCAGATGAAGCTATTATAAAAGCAATGCAATCTCACCACGAAGAATACCCTTATGAAACAATAGAATCTATTATTGTTCAGACTGCCGACGCTATATCTGGAGGCCGTCCAGGAGCTAGAAGAGACAGTATAGAAAACTACCTAAAAAGATTATCCGACTTAGAAGCCGTAGCTAGCTCGTTTTCAGGTGTAGAAAAAGCTTATGCTCTACAAGCAGGTAGAGAAATAAGGATATTTGTTAACCCAGGAGAGATTTCTGATCTTGAATCAAAGAAAATGGCCAGAGATATTGCTATCAGAATTGAAAAAGAACTAAAATATCCGGGTGAAATAAAAGTCTTGGTTATCAGAGAATCTAGAATCATAGAATTTGCACGATAAAAGATACAACTAGTCAATATATTGCTTTAAAGAACCCTTGGTATATAATACTTTAATAGTAGATAGTTATTAGTCGATGGGTTATTAATCAATTTTTAAAACAATTTTCACCATGAATAAAGCATCAATTGTAGAAGCGGTCCACGCAAAACTTGGAGGAACAAAAGTTTCTGCAGAAGAAGTAGTAGATTTAGTTATAGATTCTATTATTTCTACCCTTAAAAAAGGAGGAGAAGTTTCAATTGCAGGACTTGGTATATTTTCAACAAAACTAAGAGCCGCAAGACAAGCTAGAAACCCTAGAACAGGTGAGACTATTTCAGTCCCATCTATGAAGGTTCCAAAATTTAGAGCAGCTAAAGGTCTAAAAGATGCTGTAAAATAAGAATTTTAGACATTTGAGTACAAACAACTTAAAAACCCCGATAGGGGTTTTTAAGTTGGGTAGAGTTTTTAATATAACTTAAAATTTATTTATCTCTTCTTTAGTAAGATTAATTGTGATTGGTGTAGTTTTTTTATTTATTCCTTCCATATTCTTACATGTCACGATAACTATAAGAGCACCAAATGAAATTATTACAAGAGAACTAAGTGTTTTGTACTGTACATCTTTATCTTTAATCACTTCCCAAATAGATAGTACACCCAACAAAGCAAGAATCGAAACAGAAACTATCAGTAAAAAAACTGTTACTTTACGAATTTCGGTCCATACAGGACTGGGTTTTTCTTCAATATCACTACTGTTTTTATAACTATTGATAATATGGTCACCTGCCGCTATGATTATCATTGACACAATAGCAAGTAAACCTAATGTTTTAAATGATTTCCATATTACATCTTCACCAAATACATCCCAAACTCCCATAATTGATATTAATGATAAAACTGCTACTGCAAATATAAAGAAGTAGGCAGACGCACTTTTTATTGATTTCATGGGTTTATTATAAACAACTATATTTATAAAGTCTATTGGTCGTTATCCACTTGATTTAGGGTGCGACTTAGAGAGGATGTTAGAACTGTATTTTTGAACAATTACAAAAGTTGTAAAATTTTGAGTGTCGTCTTGTAAATTTTTAGCCATAATTTCTAGTCCGTAATTTTCTGCTAATATTTCTGGGCCAATGACAGCTATGTCGTCTCCCAGCTTATCTTTTGATAGCTCCTCCGCAATTTTTGCATGATCAATCATCTCACCTGTTCCTATTATTTTTTCTAAGTCTGGAAATAATTTTTGAATATTTAATTTACACTGTTTAAATCCTTGAGGATGAGCCATTATCTTTTTAATATCACTGTTTCCAGCTTTCTTTTTTCTCATGAGAAAATGAGCGATGGGAAATCTATACCAATCAGTAATTTCAAATTTATATTTACCAAGTTCTGCCGCTGTTTCTTCCACCAACCCACCTAAAGTATTATAAATTCCAAACTGTCCTAAATCTATCTCCCTATTTTCAAGAGATGATAAGACATTTTTGGTTGTATGTAAAAACTGAATTTCAAAATCATTTAGATTGTGTTCATTTGCATATTTAAGCCAACCTTGATGGTTAAAACTACCTTTCCCTCCCTGTATACCAACTTTTTTATTCATACTAAAATCTTACCATGGTTCTTAGATCCCGTCCGGATAAAAATAAAGTTATAATTATGACTCTATCTTTTTCGATGCGTGAGATATTGAATGAAATTGGAACCGAGTCTATTAATGTAACCTGTCAACCTCCCAAACCCTGCCAAAAATACTCCATCGTTCTAATATTTCTTTTTTACTTAATTTCATAAAATATCTATTATCTTCAGTCATCCTTTCATAATTTAAATGAGGAACCTTGTGAGTATCAAAAACATACAGATTATCTTCGTCATATCCATACACAAACATCACGTGATCCAATAAGCCAAAAAATCCTAGGGATATGTCTATTCCTGTAGCAGATCCATTTTCAATATTATGTTCAATTATTTTGATAGCATTATCGTAAGTCATCCTAGAAAACAATATGGATTCAAAAAAATCAAAAAAATCATTTATCATGTGACTATTTATCTTCAGAACTAGATCATTTTCTTTTAAAAACCCAGGAAGCTTATAGAATTGTAACTGAGTCCACGCTAAAAATGCCGGCAAAGAAAAACCAAACGAATTAGATCTTTCTATTTCCACTATACTGCAATCTATAGGGTTAAATTTTCTAGGTAGATAGTAATTAAGAGCGTAATACATAAAATCTCTACCGCATTTATTTTTAACAGTAGCACCATTGATTTTTTCTCTTTGGACAAAACCAGTACTATTTATTTCAACAGGTAAAGAAATCATTATTAAATTATATCAAAAACAGATTCTAACTAGTACGTTTTTGTGCGGGTAGGGAGAATCGGTCAGGAATAATTTTGATTCCGTCGAATCAAAATTTTCACGACCCTGACTCGCGACCCATCGTGCTCGATGGGTACCCCGCTCCGTCTTTCGATTCTCTACGCAAAGCCATACTATGGCTTTGCTCTAACCGCATAAGCGAAAAGCGCCCTAAGGTGCCTTTCGTCTGTGCGGGTAGGGAGAATCGAACTCCCGTATACTGCTTGGAAGGCAGTCATTCTACCACTAAACTATACCCGCAAATTTAAAACATAGTTAATATATCAAAAAAAACCGTCCTCTGCAATTTAGAGCCTATCTCCAATCTCGCATCAGAATAAAATGCCAAAATTTTCAGGCAAAAATCAAACTGGAAGCCGAAGTGTATTGATATACAATAAGGATGAAGTGAAGGTTTTTGACGGAAATTTTGCTATTTTAACTAATGAGCTATATTCTTAGCTCTTTTTTGTGTCGAGATTGGAGATAGGCTCTATGATGATATAATACTAAATATGTTAACTAATCTTATAAAAATTAGTTTATTTTTTTCTCTAGCTATACTTGTATGGTTTATATATCCTAGAGAAGTAAATAAAAACCTACCTGTAGTAGGAGAAGAATTGAAGATAGAATTCCCCGAAGAAACCTTTGATACAGACACAGTTTTAGAAGAAAAAGTTAAAACTGAAAACCAAACAAAAGAAGAAAATAAAGCTAAACCTACTGTAGAAAAAATTGAAGTAGTGTCGAAAAAAACTTCGTCAGATAACCAAAATCCAGTAAACTCAGAACAACCAAAAAATACCAACTCAACAAAAGAGTCGGGAGATTTTGTAGAATTGAATGAGAAATCCAGAAAATCAATCGTAAATATCTTGTGTAAAACAAATGGAAATGACCTTTCTACTATTACAGGCACAGGAGTTATCATAGATCCTCGTGGAATAATCCTTACAAATGCTCATATAGGACAATACTTCCTTTTGAAAGATTTTAAATTCAAAAACTTTGTAGAATGTACTATTCGCACAGGAGAACCTGCTTATCCAAAATACGAAGCTGAGCTAGTATATATTTCTCCAGAATGGGTAGAGGCAAACAAATCAATACTAACGGAAGAAAATCCTAAAGGCACAGGCGAATATGATTTTGCTTTTCTTAGAATAACCAAGGCTATAGATGGAACCGTACTACCTTCATTTGATTATATAAAACCTGACACAAGAGAAATAATAGATGAAGGAGAACCTGTCTTACTAGCCTCCTACCCTGCCGGATTCCTTGGAAGTATTTCTGTTATCCAAGGACTATACATAACCAGTGCAGTCACAACTGTTCAAAAAATATTTACATTTAAAGAGACAACTATTGATTTACTTTCAGTTGGAGGAACTGTTTTGTCACAAAAAGGATCTTCAGGTGGAGCCGTAATAGACCGATACGGTAAACTTATTGGTCTAATTTCTACAAGTTCAGATGGAGACACCACAAGTGAAAGAGACCTACGAGCTATCACAATGACTCATATAAACAGAAGTTTAAAAGAGTCTTTTGGTGGTTTAAACTCTTTCCTTGGTCTAAATATGGAAACTACAGCAGACATTTTCAAAAAAACACTCTTCCCTTCCCTTTCACAACTTATAATAAATGAATTGAAAAAATAATTAGACTTCTTTAAAAAATAGATAAAATTGTGCTAGTTAGAGAAATTTTTAACGACAGAGATATATGGTAATTGTGAAAAACTTAACAGTTTGGATGAAGTCCTAGGCGGATAAGAAAAATAATTTGAGCCTGCCTTGGATGCGCAGGCTCAAATTATTTTTTGAAATCCAACAACGGAATTCGCCAAACTGTTAAGTTTTTATTTAAAATTTTTACCATTCTCAGAACTTATCTGAACTATCATCTGAAAATTATCCTCTTTAACAGCCTTATTTGGCTTCTCTAGACCACATTTAGTGCATTTGTGTATGATTGTGTACTCTTTACCTTTTTTCTCAATTCTGATGGGTTCCATCATACCAAAACAAACAGACTCTCTGTCCCCTGGGTCAATGTCTACATGTTTAGACCAAAGACAATTTGGACAATGGTTTGTATAACCTGTACCTAAAACCTCGGTTCCGCACTTCTCGCAAACAAAATTTTCTTTTGTACGTTTGAAAGTCATACTAGTTTTTATATAAATATCAAAAATATTATTCTTTTCTGCTCCACTTCATTTTATCAGAAGCCTTAAACATTTCCGAATCATTCTCACCTTCTACAAGTTCATATATTTTAAAAGAATCTGAGTTTACTTCACTTATAATAGAATTATACTCTTCAGGGTCTATATATAGATTGTCCTCAGTGTCTATGTATGGATTATAAATATCATCCAAGTATCTTTTCACATAATCTAAGTGGTTTACCCCATAAATAAAAGCTATTTTTCTGTGCCCTCCCATAGATAATTCTTGAATTGACCTAGCTAATTTTAAATCTCTAGCTCTCTCAGTCATCATACCTTTACGAAAATTAACATTTTCTTCTTCTACTTTTTCCATTGTTGTCTGTGGAGGAGATTCAGTCAATTTATCAGCTGATACAGCTACGGCAAGCCCTGTTACAGATAAAAACATTCCTTCCAAAAAAGATCTTCGGCTAATTGGTTCTTTAAAATCTTTAATGAACTTAGCTACTCCAGATAGAGTCAATGCTATAGACCCTGTATACAACCCTAATTTTTTTAAATTTGCTATTTTTTGATCATTTTCTTCTGCCATTTTAGAAAAGAAATAATCATCTTGTAATATACCTTCGGTATTCTTACTCCATCTTATATCAGCTGTTGCCATCTCCTTTCCATACTTAGCGGCCAAGAGTTCTACTTCATGATGAAAAACCCCCATATTAGAAACTCTTTCATATTTTAGATACATTTGTCTGAGTTGTTCTAGATTATAATTTTCATTATATTTTGATCTAATTTTTTTTAACTCTTCAATTTGTCCTTTACTATAAACACCTTGAGCTTCTGGAGCAAATTCATTTATGATGATATCACTATTTTTAATAGATTCTTCTATTTTATCTCTAAAATAAAGAAATGTTTCTGGTACATGACTTACACCGATAGCCACAATTTCTGTTTCATTAAATTTCCAATTTTCAATTTTAAAACTAGCTTCAATTTCTTCTTGTGTGTATAGAGGATTTTCTTTAATTTCGTTATCAAACTCAATAGAATGTTGACTTACTTTTTCAAAGATATTTTCTTTGTTCTCATTACTATCATTAAATTGTTCAAATTTAATTTGCATGCTTATATTTTAGCAAATTCCTTCAATTGCGCATTATTTTCTTAATTTTCATCTTGTCGGGGCGCCGAGAATCGAACTCGGGCCACATCCCTTCGGGCCACAGAAACATAATATGTTTCTGGAATTATTTGAAACTAGGTCGGGGTGCCGAGAATCGAACTCGGGCCGCATGTTCCCAAAACATGAATACTACCTCTATACTACACCCCGACGCAATTTCAAATAATTCCCCAAAAATGCATACTACCTCTATACTACACCCCGAATATAACAATTAGAAGTCTACCATAAATAATATAAATAACAATTACAAGATAATATCTTCTAACATATCTATATCTAAAAGGTTTTTTTCTTTATCCAAATAGACAGTAATCACATCAAACTGCCAATCTGTTTCATCTGAAACATCTTTTTCTAGTAAATAAGACTGGATTATTCTACTCAGTCTTTGTAGTTTCCAAGGATGAATATTGTCTTCAGGCCTATATTCATCCTTATTATTCAAATACCCTATTTCACGGGAAACAGTTTTAACTTCAATAAAATGAATAACCTCCCCTTTTTTGACAATAATATCTATCTCTCCCCATTTTTTATAATAGTTTCTTTCTATCACTTTGAAACCTTTGTCCTTTATAAATTTACAAGCAAGATCCTCTCCTTTTACACCTACAATCTGTCTATCTGTTGGATTTTTAATATCCTTGTTATACATGAAACTATTTGTTTAGGTTTAACTTACCCTAAAGTATAGCAAATCAAGCCAGGAATTGGCCATTAAGTTTCATGTATAACACTTTAGAGTTTTCACGTGAAACACTTATGTATTTCATTAAAAAAGGACACTAAGAAAGGCTGTCTGTTTTTGATAAAGCTATATTCAAAGCCATATAATGTTTAATAGACTTAGCGCTTCTCTTATAAGTCTTAAAACTCAAGATCTTGTCCTTAATACACATTTCCACAGGGTTATCCACATATATATGGTAATATGTTGCATAATACTAGTTCTCGAGATTACGAGATTTGACTAAAACAAAGGTTTTTTTAAAGAGATTAGGAAATAAGAGATAAATTATAATATAAGATTATAAAGGACATTTGAGTAAGGAGAACCGAAGCTAAGATAATTTCCTCGACGTCTAAGGGAGAATGAGTCACAAAAGTATAGTCTTAAAATGATTCGCGTTTTAATCCTTATTTTGTGCGGGTAGGGAGAATCGAACTCCCGTCTCATCCTTGGCAAGGATGTGTTCTACCACTAAACCATACCCGCGAACTTGATTATTATACACGAGCAAAAAATAAAAACAAAATTGGAAGATCTTGTGGTCACAAGTAATTTTGGTTCCGTATAACCAAAATTCTTTCGACCCCACTTCGCCTGTTTTTCTGGTTAAAAACATGGCTCCGGCCGGCACAAGTATCAAAAAACATGGAGCAGTCCATATTTTTCTGTCTTGTGCCCCCGCCAGGAATTGAACCCAGATCAACGGTTCCGAAGACCGCTACTTTATCCGTTAAGCTACGGGGGCAATACTAATATCATATATGTTTTCAAACTGGTTTACTAGTAGTAGCTTTATAAAATATAGCTAAAATGATAGTATTATTTTTGATATGAATAAGAATTTCAACATACCAAAAGAGGTTTCATATGTAACAGAAGAGCTAGAAAAGGCTGGTTTTGAGGCTTTTCTGGTAGGTGGGTGTGTTAGAGACCTTATCTTAGGTAAAAAACCTAAAGACTGGGATGTTACAACAAACGCAACCCCCGAAGAAATTTCTCCGATATTTAAAGATACTTTTTATGAAAATGACTTTGGAACTGTTGGTATAGTGAATGAAGATGTAGATGACCCTAGTCTAAAAGTTATAGAAGTAACTCCTTACAGGGTAGAATCAGGTTATTCAGATAATAGACATCCTGACAAAGTTAGTTTTAGCCAAAATATAGAGGATGATCTACAAAGAAGGGACTTCACAATGAACGCTCTTGCATATTCTGTCCTTGATAAAAAACTTGTTGACCTTTATAAAGGACAGGATGATATAAAGGACAAAATAATAAGAACGGTAGGGAAGCCGGAGGAAAGATTTAAAGAAGACGGCCTTAGAATACTCAGGGCTGTTAGATTTCAATCTGAGCTAGGATTTGAAATAGAAAAAGAAACAGAAAAAGCTATTCTAGAGAATTCTAATTTACTAAAGAACATATCTAAAGAGAGAATAGGGGAGGAATTTACAAAAATTATTATGTCAAACTCTCCTATGCTAGGAATCTCTAAAATGAAGAGTTTGGGTATACTAGAGTATGTCGTACCTGAATTATTAGAATCTATTGGTGTAGAGCAAAATAAGGCCCATTCATACGATGTCTGGGAGCATCTACTTAGATCTGTTCAACATTCTGCCGATAAAAAATACCCTTTGGAAATAAGGTTGTCTGCCTTGTTTCATGATATATCCAAACCTCACAGTAGGAGATGGGGTAAGGAACAAAGCCAATGGACTTTCTACGGACATGAGGTCATTGGTTCACGTGTAACAAAAAAGATACTAGAAAGATTAAAATATCCAAAGAAAGTAATAGATAAAGTATCTAAGATGGTTAGATGGCATATGTTTTTCTCTGATACTGAGCAAATAACCCTTTCTGCTGTGAGGAGAATGATTGTTAATGTCGGTAGGGAGAATATATGGGACCTGATGGATCTAAGGATATGTGACCGAATAGGAACAGGTAGACCCAAAGAAGACCCTTACAGATTGAGAAAATACCATTCTATGATAGAAGAAGCCCTTAGAGATCCTATATCTGTTGGAATGTTAAAAATAGATGGAAAAAGAATAATGGATGTTACACATGTAACACCCGGACCTAAAATAGGGTATATGCTGCACGCTCTACTAGAAGAAGTTCTAGACGACCCAACAAAAAATACAGAGGATTATCTTGAAAATAGAACACTGGAGCTTATAAATATGAGTGAAACTGATCTTAGAAAGCTTGGTGAGGAAGGTAAAAAGACCAGAGAAGAGTTGGATGAGGAGGAGATAAAGGAAATACGCAAGAAACACTGGGTTAAATAATAAAAAAAACCGCTCAATCATGAGCGAAGTTTAGGGATCGCAATGATTAGAGACGGTTTGGGTAAAAGTATTACTCAGTAAGATATTAGTACGGATACAATATCGCAAAAATTAAAAATAGTAGATAAAAATGAGGATATTTTGATCTTCTATACCAATAAAAACCAAATAATCTTTTAAGTAGAGGCCCTGCAGAGCCAAAAGTACACTATACACTATGCTTTTTAAAGAACAAATATCATTTTTGTCCGGGGTTTATCGGACATCAATGAAGATCTGAGGTTATTATAGCAACCATAAAAGACTAGTAAAGGACTACCTTGTGGATAACTGTCTTATATAAAAAATATATAGGACATTTAATGTCTTTTATATATTCAGATTTATATTTAACTCAACAGGACAGTGATCAGATCCCATGACTTTAGGTAAAATATTCGAACTTTTTATTTTTTTCAATAGTTTTTTGCTAGTAAAAAAATAATCTATTCTCCAACCAACATTCCTTGCTCTAGCATTGGCCCAATGTGTCCACCAAGTATAGTGACCATTACCTTTTGTAAATAATCTGAAAGTGTCTGTAAAACCATTCTCTATTATTTTATCTATTCCAAGCCGTTCTTCTTTTGTAAAACCATGCTCTTCTTCATTTTGTTTTGGGTTTGCTAAATCATCTTCTGTATGTGCAACATTTAAATCACCACAAAAAATTACAGGCTTACTTTTTTCAAGATTATTTACATATTCTAGAAAAGCCGGATCCCATTTTTTGTGTCTCAAAGAAAGTCTGCTCAAATCGCCTTTGGAGTTTGGGGTATAGACAGTCACTAAATAAAACCCAGAATACTCAGCTGTCAAAACCCTTCCTTCTTTGTTTGGATCTCCGTACTGATCCTTTTCAATTTTATATTTTTTAACTATGTCTTCTGGAAAATTGGATGAAACTGAAATAGGTTTTTTCTTACTGAAAATAGCCGTGCCACTATATCCCGCCTTGTCCGCTGAGTTCCAATATTCTTCATAATCTTTCAAATCAACTTCATTTTGATCCTGCTTGGCTTTGGTTTCTTGGAGACATATTATGTCTGGGTCTATTTCTTTGAGAAAGGGGACGAAGAGTCCTTTTTTATTAACTGCTCTTATTCCATTTACGTTCCAAGAAATTATTTTCATTTTTTTATATTATCACAATTATTCTGCTTAATTGTTTTATTCTCCCTTACTATGAAACTTTTTATGAATATCCTTTAAATGCTTATCTGTAACATGAGTGTATATCTGTGTTGTTCCAATATTAGCATGACCCAAAAGGGCTTGGACGGAGCGGAGGTCTGCGCCGTTGGATAAAAGGTCTGTGGCAAAAAGATGTCGCATCATATGGGGAGTAACTTTTTTTGATATTCCAGCCTTTATTGCCAATTGTTTTACTATTCTTTCTACTGATCTCTTTGTCAAACCCATATCTTCTCCCTTTCTAGAAATCTTTTTTGGAGAATTTAGAGAAACTTTTATAAATAAAGCATCGTCCATATCTTTTCTTTTTGATAAATAATCTTTTAGGACTCTTTTTGCTTTGTCAGAAATGAAAACAACACGAACCTTTCCACCTTTTCCACGAATAGATATTTCATCGGAGTGAAGATCTATATCTCTAGGTAAGGCACACAGCTCAGAGACACGAAGTCCTGTTGAAAAAAGAAGCTCCAGTATAGCTCTATCTCTGAAATTCTTTAAATCATTTCCAGAAGGAGAAGAGAGTAGCCTTTTGAGCTCTGTATCGGTTATCAAATCCAAGGATCTTTCGGAGACTTTTGCCAGCTCAATCCTCTCGGCTGGTAAAGTTTTGACTTCCTGCCTAGCCATATATTTTAGAAACGCTCTGAGAGCTATCAAATAATAGTTTTGAGTCTTTCTGCTGAGTGTTTCATTTAGTTTTCCTAAATTTTTTAAAGGCTGTCTGTTTAGCCAAAGACGAAACTCTCTGACGGAGGTATCAGTGATATCAGAAGGGGAGTCTTTCTTTAAGTAATCCAGGAAACGAGTCAAATATCTATCGTAGTTTTCAACAGTTTTAACAGAACGACCTCTTTCTATTTCTATATATTCGAGAAATTGTTGTTTTAATTGTTTAAGAGAAGCCATATTACTAAAAGTATACCACAAAACCGTGTCGCACAATATTTTTGATCTCAAAAGAAGCTTTTTTAATAGATATTGCAAAAAATAGTCATTTATGCTATTCTCTACAGACATGCTTGCAAAAACAAAGAAATCAAGAATAATCAAGGAAGTACAGGTTCATGACACCGATACTGGCTCTCCTGAGGTTCAAATAGCTATTCTAAATAAGCGCATAGACGAGCTTGCTTCTCATTTAAAGAAAAATAACAAAGATAACCACTCAAGAAGAGGTTTACTCCAAATGGTGGCTGATAGAAAGACTCATATGAAGTATCTAGAAAAGAAAAATCCAAAAAGATACAGTGCTCTTGTAAAAAAGCTAGGTTTGAAGAAATAGATTTCAAAAAACAGGCCGAAAAGCTTGTTTTTTGTTTTAAGAGGCATAAAGAGGTACTATTAACATATAATTTTTAGTAAATTAAAACTTATTTTATTATTAAATAAAACATTATGGCAGTAATTAAACACAAAAACCAAAGGGTTGGAATTTTTATAGATACACAAAACCTTTATCACACAGCTAGACATATATATGGAGCAAAAGTTAATTTTGACCAAGTTGTCAAAGATACTCTGGCTGGTAGATTTTTAATACGAGCAATTGCTTATGTTATAACCACAGAAAGTGGTGAAGAAAAAAGTTTCTTTGAAGCTTTAGGTAAAGCTGGTATAGAAACTAAAACAAAAAACTTACAAATATTCTCAGGTGGAGCTAAAAAAGCGGATTGGGATGTTGGTCTAGCGGTAGATGCTATAAAAATGGCTCCGAAACTAGACGCTATAATACTGGTAACAGGAGACGGAGATTTTGTTCCTCTTGTAGAATACTTAAAGATAAATGAAGGTTGCCAAGTAGAAGTAGTTTCTTTCGGCAGATCTTCATCAGCTAAACTTATAGAGGTTTGTGATGATTTTATAGATTTAGATAAAAACGCAAAGAAATACCTAATGAACCAACCTAGGAGAGGTAAAAAAGAGGAGGCTACTAAATAATAGATTGGTAAAAACTAAAAACTGACAGGCAAAGTCAGTTTTTAGTTGGTTTAAATAAATTTAATTTGATAAAATAAAGAATAAGCTCCTTTATTATGGAAAAAGAAAAAGTAGAAAATCTAAATGATAATATATCGAAAACAGCTCCTCCTGTTTATTCTAAACAAAAACTTAAAGCCCTGAGAACATACCAAGGAGATATGCAAGAACTTATCTCTGAAACAAATGCTTCTGTCGCGACCATTGCTATAGCAGAACAAAAAAGGAAAGTCGAGAAGAATTTTAAAGAAGAAGTCCAAAAATATGAAGTTAAAAACAAATTTCTGGTTGTTTTAGGTATCACTTTGTTTATATTAGGAATAATAACAATAGGAACTGTTTATTTCTTTCAATCAAGAGGAACCGAGGTGGTATCTGAAACGGATAAGACAATCGTCGCTTTCTCTGAAAAGAAACCTATCATTACAAATACAAGACAAAGTGTTGTTTCCGAAATAGGAACTCAAATAAAAGACTGGGATATGCCGGCAAATTCTGTTTTATTTTTAGATTTTACAGACTCTATGGAAAATATAATTCCATCTAACGTAGAAAAGACCATCCCTCTAATCGGACCAACTATTCCACCAAATCTTCTAAGAAGTTTAAAAAATGATTATATGGTGGGAATATACTCTTTTGACAAGAATGTTCCTTTTATAATTCTAAAATCCAATGATTTTGGGATAAGTTTTTCAGGAATGCTTAAATGGGAAGAAACTATTTTGAAAGATTTAGATTTTATGTTTAATCTAGAAGGGGATACTTCCGAATACACTTTCCAAGATGAGTCTTTTAAAAATAAAGACCTCCGAATAGTGAAGAATAAAGAAAGGCAAACTGTATTTCTTTATTCATTTTTAGATAGGGAAACAATCCTTATCACCTCTAACGAAGACGCTTTCAACGCCCTACTTGGAAAATATGTAAACAGTAAAATGGTACGCTAAAAATTGATTGATTTACTATATATTTGGTGGTAAAATTGGGGTATGGAACTAGATGTAAAACATTTTAAAGAGCTTTTAGAAAAAGAAAAAACAACTTTAGAAAAAGAACTTAAAACCGTAGGGAGAAGAAACCCAGATAATCCTACTGATTGGGAAGCTACTGAGCCGGATATGGGTTCAACAGGAGCAGATATGAACGAAGTCGCTGATTCAATGGAAGAATTCGGAAACAATAAAGGAATTCTAGACCAACTTGAAGCGAGACTATGGGAAGTAAACAAAGCCCTAAAGAAAATAGAAGAGGGAACATATGGAATATGTGAGGTATCTGGAGAACAAATAGAACTAGATAGACTAGAAGCAAATCCTGCTGCGGCGACAAACAAGGCTCATATGAATGACTAAACAAAAATATGAGCGTCTCAAAAGTGTACAGTAGCCAGACAAGTTTCCTAGACGCTCAAATAATTGATATTGAAGTAGATCTTTCAAAAGGTCTACATTCTTTTTCTATTGTTGGCTTAGCAAATAAATCTGTAGATGAATCAAAAGACAGGGTTTCTGCTTCAATAAAAAATTCTGGCTTTAAATCTCCAAAAAATAAAAATCAAAAAATAGTAGTATCCCTAGCTCCGGCTGACATAAAAAAGGAAGGGCCTCTTTTTGACTTGCCTATAGCTATTGCTTATCTTATTGCCTCCGGAGATATTAAAGCAGATACTCAAAAAAGGCTTTTTGTAGGAGAATTGTCTTTAGATGGAAAGTTAAGAAAAATAAAAGGAGCTCTGCCCATTACCAAGAAAGCAAAATCTTCTGGTTTTACAGAAATCTTTCTACCGAAAGAAAATGCTGATTAAGCTTCTACTATAAAAGGTATTAAAATATACGGAGCCGATAATCTTTCAGAGGTTTTGGGGCACATAAATGAAACAAAAGATGATGCAGAAAATGAAATAATACCAAAATTTACCATAGAACCTCATATTAAAAATAAAGATTTAGAAAAAACGAGGGAAATAGATATAGATTTTTCTGACGTAAAAGGACAAGAATCTGCCAAAAGAGGACTAGAAATAGCTGCAGCTGGTGGACACAACATAATAATGTATGGACCTCCTGGAACAGGAAAGACTATGCTTGCTCGTGCCTTTACACATCTTTTACCCCCTCTTTCTTTTGACGATATGTTGGAAGTGACTTCTATCTATTCTATAGGAGGCGAGCTTCAAGATAGCCTGGTAAAACATCCACCTTTTAGATCTCCACATCACACAGCTTCTTATGTTTCGTTGGTAGGAGGAGGGAGTAATTTGAAACCCGGAGAAGTTACATTGGCTCATAAAGGGGTGTTATTTTTAGATGAACTACCAGAATTTGATACAAAAGTTTTGGAAACTTTAAGGCAACCTTTGGAAGATAGGTTTGTGACTATTTCAAGAGCAAAAGGAAGTGTAAAATACCCAGCAGACTTTATTTTGATTGCCACAATGAATCCTTGCTCTTGTGGAAATTATGGAATAAAAGGAAAAGAATGTACTTGCTCAGCGGTCCAATTGGAAAGATACAAAAGAAAACTCTCTGGACCTATCGTTGATCGTATAGATATGTGGGTAGAAGTTTCCTTAATAGAACACGAAAAATTAACAGACCCTAGAAACAAACACACTGAAACAAAGATAATAAAAGATAGAGTTTTAAAAGCCAGAGAAGGACAACAAAAAAGACATAGTAAAATTGGTATAAAAAGCAGGACAAATGCTGAATTATCTTCAAAAGAGTTAATTGAGCATATAAAACTCTCAGATAATATAAAAAATATTTTAAATGAATCAGCTAAAAAACTAGACCTGTCTGCCAGGGTCTACCATCGCATAATAAAAATAGCTAGAACAATAGCCGACTTGGACGAAAGCGACGAAGTAAAAGAAAGTCATATTTTAGAAGCTATACAATACAGACCAAAGAAGTATTTGTAGTACTAAAAATCTTTTAGAGTTTTGATAATATTTTCAACCTCTTCATAACCAGGTAAAAAACTGTAGTTGTATCTAGGAGCAGTAGCAAAAACATAATTTTCATTTTCTCCTCTTTTCGTTGGGCCAATAGGCGCTGCTGTAGGATATGTTGCAAAATTATTTGACTCCCATTCGCTCCACCTCGCTTTAGTAAATATCTGAATTGGTATATCCATTGTGGGATTTTCTTCTGTCCAATTTGGATTACGCAACACAACCTCAAAACCTGTGCCTTTACCAGAGCCTTCTGTTATTGGGCCGGATGTAGCTGTGTAACCTTCCCATGATTTAGTAAGGTATAAAGTAAAACCAAACTCTTCATTTTTATAAATTAAATTATTATTTACTATTTCTTTTTGCCTGTTGTCTTTTGAATTATTTTTGTTTTGATATAAGCAAAAACCCAAAGAAAAAATGGTTGCAAGAATTAATATGACTAATAGTATTGTTTTTTTCATAATTTTTTGAATTATTAAATTTATAATCTTTAGGATTTTTGTTTCAGTTCGAAGTACGAAAAACTTAACAATTTGGATGAAGTCCTAGGCGGATAAGAAAAATGATTTGAGCCTGCCTTGGATGCGCAGGTGAAAATTATTTTTTGAAATCCAACAACGGAATTCGCCAAACTGTTAAGTTTTTATTTAGAAGGGGTTTTTTCCTCCTCTAACCTCAAAGTGCAAATGTATTCCAGTAGATTTTCCTGTACTACCCATATATCCAATAGTATCACCTTGGCTTACTTTTTGACCAACGCTTATTGCTGTATTATTTAAGTGGCCGTACAAAGTCTGAGTTCCATTTGAATGCTTAATAACGATATAAGAACCATAACCCCCATTCCATCCTGAGTTTTTTGAAATAATGACTTCTCCGTCTGCCGCGGCCATAATCTTGGCATTCAAATAAGAAGCTAGATCTACTCCATTATGACCATGTATTCCCTGAGTCCTTACTCCTCCAACTATAGGTCTTATAAAATAACCTGATACAGAAACACTCCCAGATGAAGTTTTAGTATAAAAGCTTGAAGAAGATGTTGTGGTTTTAGTACTTACAGCCAATATTTCACCATCTGGTATAAAAATCTTATCCCCAATAGCTATTTTTGAATCTTTTGCTAGATTATTATATTGAAGTATTTCTTCTAGATCACCACTATATTTTTTGGCAATACCTTGCAAAGTGTCTCCGGACTTAACGGTATGATTTATACCTGATATAGGTAGTATAACAAGCTCTTGTCCAGGGGATATTTGGGTTCCCTTAAGATCGTTTGCCCAAATAATTGTATTCGTATTTACATTAAAAATCTTAGCTATATCTGAAAGCTTATCTCCTTCACGAACAACATAAACACTAATCTGTCCGTTGTTATAAACATATTCTTTACTATCGTAGGGTGTATGAGCTTCTAAAAAAAGAGATGACTCATCTATTATAGAAACGGTTTCTGAAGTAGAAGAAGCTAAAGGTGCTACCGCTGCCTGCAAAAGAGCCATATTTTGAGAGTTTGGGTTATTTGTTTCCAAGGCAGAAACATTTGAAGAAAATAAATCTTTTACTACAGAAAAAAAACCCGCTTCCACAGAAAGAGGTACTATTGCGGATAAGGCAAATATAGAGAAAAACGCAAATCGTGCCTTTATGTTCACCAAATGATTGCTTAATCCCTTCTCGGCCTTAGTTAGACCTTGAATGTTTTTCAGACCGTCGCAAGGATTTGGATCCTTTTTATTTTCTAAAATAAGTTAAAAATTAAACAATATTCTGAATTTCAGTATATTTATAGCCATATATACTATAAACTAAAACCTTATCTGTACAGGATACATTATATAGATATTTATATATAAATCAACAAGCAATCCACAGCGAAGGGAAAATATCCGTATGATATACTTGACCAGTGGAATATCTAAAATCTCTAAATAATGAACAAAAAGAGGCCGTCCTTTCCACCGAAGGACCTGTTTGTATAGTTGCCGGAGCAGGAGCTGGTAAAACCAAAACTGTAACTTACAGAATATTCCACCTTATAAAAAAAGGTGTCCTTCCAGAAAATATACTAGCCATAACTTTCACAAATAAAGCAGCTAAAGAAATGAAAGAGAGGGTTTTTTCTTTGATGAAAGAAAATAACTTGAACCTGAATACAAAACCTCATATAAGTACCTTCCACTCGCTGGGAGTATCAATAATAAGACAAAACCATAACGCCCTAAATGTATCTAAAAACTTTACTATTTTTGATAAAACAGACCAAAAGAAAGCCGTAAAAGACGCTTGTGTAAGCATTGGTCTAGAACCAAAAGAGTATGTGGACAAAATTTCTCACATAATCTCAAACGAAAAAAATAATGGGAATGATTTGTCTTCATATCTAGAGAAAACATCTTCAGACTATTTAAGTGAAGCTACAAAAAATGTGTGGACACTGTATGAAAAGGTTCTTCAAAAAGAAAAAGCTTTGGACTTTGATGATTTACTTTTAAAAATAGTTCATTTATTTAAAAGAAACGAGGATATACTAGAAAAATATCAAAATTTCTATAAATATATCCATGTAGACGAGTACCAAGATACAAATAAGATTCAAAATGAGATAGTTGAACTGCTTGCTAGAAAGCTAAGAAATCTATGTATTGTTGGAGATACAGACCAAAATATATATAGCTGGAGAGGAGCTCAAATAAAAAATATGCTCCATTTTGAAAGAAAATATCCAGAGGTAAAAACTTTTTTTCTAGAACAAAACTATAGATCAACCAAAAAAATACTCCTGGTCGCCAATAAAATTATTGAAAAAAATAGCTTTAGAATACCAAAAAAACTTTTCACAGAAAATGAAGACGGTGGAAATATAGGCTTATTTCAGGCCAGAAATGAAACAGATGAAGCTCATTTTATAGCCCTCAAATCTTTGGATTTGATAAATAACGGAGTTTCACCAAACCAAATAGCCGTACTTTATAGAGCAAACTTTCAATCTAGAGCTTTGGAAGAAGCTTGCATTGGCTACAATGTTCCTTATCAAATGATTGGAACAAAATTCTTTGAAAGAAAAGAAATTAAAGATGTTTTTGCTTATATAAAAGCATCTATTTTAGGGGAAACAACAAGTGATTTTGTCAGAGCTATTTCTGTTCCACCTAGAGGAATAGGAAAGACTACTATCCACAAAATATTAAACAACGAAGAAGGGGCATTGCCTCCTTCCACCAAAATAAAAATAAAACAATTTAGAGAACTCCTTTCTGAATTTCAAAAAACTTTAACTACCCAAAAACCAAGTGAAGCAATAAAATTTATAATAACCCAATCTGGTTTAGATAAAATGTACGATACGAAAAAAGAAGAGGATATGGAAAGATTGGAAAACATTATGGAGCTCGTCTCTCTAGCTACCCATTATGACGAAATGCCTCCAGAAGATGCTATAAACCAATTTTTAACAGATGGAGCTCTTGTTTCAGACCAAGACAACATAGATGAAACCAAAGAGGGAATACACCTAATGACTGTTCATGCCTCAAAAGGTTTAGAGTTTGATTATGTTTTTGTCTGCGGTCTAGAAGCCGACCTATTTCCTCATAATAGATTTAACGAATCCAAAAAATCAGGAGAAGATTCTGAAGAAGAGAGAAGACTTTTCTATGTAGCTGTAACCAGAACGAAGAAGAAACTCTTTTTGACCTTTGCCCAAACTAGAACTATTTTTGGAACAACCCAAATAAATGCTCCATCAGAATTTCTAGAAGACATACCAGAAGAATATACAGAAAAGGAAAGCTATGGCTCACAGCCCCTAAAAAGTCATAAAGTTCTATATAGTATTGACTTTTAACTATTTAAATGGTTTTATAGTTTAATATGCTTCCTAAAAAATCTCTTGGACAGAACTTTTTAATATCACCTTACCCTGTGTCAGACATTATAAAAACCTCTAACATAAAAAAGGGTGATGTTGTACTAGAAATAGGGCCGGGTAAAGGTATTTTGACCTCATCTTTACTCCTAGCTGGAGCAGTTGTCTTCTGTGTAGAAAAAGACCGAGAGCTCATACCTTTTTTAAAAGAAAAGTTTAAAAAAGAAATAAAACAAAAAAGACTAAATATTTTGGAAGGAGATATCCTTTTGTTTGATATAGAAAAGACCTTGAAAGAGGACTACAAACTCATAGCAAATATTCCATACTACATAACAGGGCAAATTATTCGTAAGTTTTTGGAAACAAAAAATAAACCAAAAGATATTGTTTTACTTGTTCAAAAAGAAGTAGCTGAAAGAATTGTGGCAAAAGATAAAAAAGAAAGTCTTTTGTCTATAAGTGTAAAATTTTATGGAAAACCTTTTTACATAAGGACTGTCTCCAAGGGTTCTTTTTTACCAAAACCAAAAGTTGATTCTGCTATTTTGCATATAAAAGATATTGATTCTAGCAAATCGAAAGATCTCGATAGTGAAAAGTTTTTTGAAATTTTACACTTAGGCTTTGCTCATAAAAGAAAACAGCTCCTACCAAATTTGGCAAGAGTGTTTTCAAAAGAGAAGGCTTTGCAAGCTTTTTCCGAAATAAATCTAAATCCTAAAACTAGACCGGAAAATCTTTTATTGGAAGATTGGATAAACCTATCTCGTAAACTAGTCTAATACTATTTCAGTTGATTTAATTGTTCTTGAAGAAGACTAACTTGTGACAAAAGTACTGTTATTTGACTCTGAATATCCTGAACTTGCTTTGCAGTTAGAGCAACTTTTTGTGTAGAACCAGTGGTACTTGTTTGAGTAGTTCCTGTAGAAGTTATAGTGACACCTTCAGATTTCTTTATAGTATTTACATTACTCATAAAGCTTTCTGGGCTGTTGTATCCACTATTAACAGCATACCCATAATATTTTCCTACTTCTTCGCTGTTTCTGTTTATAAACAGGAATCTGGCAAACTCGTCTTCACATCTCATAAAGCGTTGGGCCATACCCCAGGTGTAAGCATTTCCATAGAAAGAAGCTGGATTATAAGCTCTTATATCTTTGAGATCTGTTGCTTCTCCGGGCTGTGCAGTGAGTGATACTCCAAGTAAACTCAAAACTTTCTCATGTCCAACTTTTGAAATTTTTTGATCTGTAAGAATCCAAGTGTCTCCTTTCTTCAAAAGAAGATTGTCTTCTGAATTTATCCCTGATGTTTTCTCATATGGATTAAACCCAATATTTCCAAAATATATAGGAGTAGGAGCAGTAGCTACACCTCCGACATATGTTACTTCTGGACTATCGTACCAAAAACCTCTGTAATACTCACCTTGACTCGCAGATCTCAAGACACTTCCCAAATAAAACTTTGAGTCCTGTTGAGTTACACCAGTTGGAGATGTCCACAAAGCACAAGATGTTGAATACGCTGGAACCTTGCTAGCTAATGGTTTTTCAAAAACTAGAGGTGTATACACTTGAGGAGTAAAAACAACTCCTGTACTGCCTGTATTTACACTTGTAGAACCTGTATTTGTGGTGCTTGTACACTTGGAATTCATGTAGTCTCTAGTGCTTTTGCCAAAATAACCAGTGCCTTGTGTCAAATTAACTGGTGTCAGTATTTGAGAAGTATACTTCTCTTGATATGCCACTACTCCAGCAAAAACTGTTTGATCGAATGAATTACTTTGAGAAGATAGGAGTCCTTCTGCAACAAGTCTGGCTGTCAGGTTTGTAACATCTAGACCTGTACTGCCAAGCTTTAAATCTGAGTTGAAAACATAACAAGCTGAATTTGTACCAGAAGAAGCACTTGTACCACCTGTAGTTGTTTGTGTACCAGTATTTGTATTCAAACCAATACTACCTATTGAACCCATTGACTTGTTGAAGTCATCAAACAGAGAATCTACCAGTTTTCTGGCTAGATTTACAGGAGTATCTGAACCGACAGATGAGTTTGTAGTACTACTTCCGCCAGTAGAACCCGTGTTTGTTATCGGCTGTGTTGTAGGTGTTTGAGATGTTGAAGTTTGGCAAGAAGAATTTTCTACATTTTTCTTTATTTCATCAAGTGGCATATTTAAGTTAACGGTGCCGTCAATGCCTAATCTATAGGTCATCATATAACGTATAGTATTTAATCCTCCATAACATTCAAATTTTGGATTCCATAGATTTTCAAAAGCGTATTTGGCTATATCGTCTCTACCAATCAAGAACCAATCTGCAAAAGCTTCAAGTGTGACAGCGGTATTATTGTTTCGCCCGTCATATAGTGTCCACGATCCGGGAGGAACATTTCTTCCTGAATTTGAACCGCAAATTACATTTGTCACTCTTCCTGCAGCAATTTCTTGGAGAGGGCAACTTCCAGGGGTATTGTATATTTTAACATTTAGACCTAGGAGTTCGGCTATTTTTCTACCACCAAAATCACTTAACCATCTGTTGTTTATAGTCCATTTTTGACCATTATCAACATTTGTCCCAGCCCAAGTGTCAAAAGGATCAGCCCCAAAGGAACCCCATCCATTTGGCATAGCAGCAGAAACACTTCCATCTGCATTTATGATTGGGTTACCCCAAACATAAGGTGTACCTGTAAAGTTTGTAGCTGGATTAGACTGAGCCGAAGCGAAACTAAATACTCCGCAAAAAACAAAAATTGATAAAACTAACCTGTATAATATTTTTTTCATAAAATTTAATTTAACAACCTGTTATGCACAGAATTATAACATTTTAATATTATTAAATATGTTATAATTATCCACATATTCATGAAGGCTCCGACTCAAAAAACTATTTTTATACTCATTATTTGTTTAGCTTCTGTTTTTGCGGTGTGGATATTTAGTAAACAGACTAAAAAAATTGCCGAAAAGAACACAACTCTATCCGTTATTGAAACTCCTAAAAAAATAGATTCTGCTGATTCTGACGAGGATGACTTAGAAGATTGGATGGAAACCTTACTTGGAACAGACCCCCAAAACAAAGATACGGATGGAGATGGAACAGAAGATGGAAAAGAAGTCAGAGAGGGAAGAGATCCTAGAATAAAAGGGCCAAATGATAAAAATCCGTATATAATGAATAATCTAGTAGCCCCAAGTAAAGCTACAACAACCAAAACAAGCCAAGATGATACACTGACAGATGAAGTTTCTAAAGATCTTTTAGGTAGATATATGCTACTTAAACAATCCGGAGGACAAATAAGTTCTGACCAAGCAGGTCAAATAGCTGAACTGAGTTTAGACAACCCAGACAACCAAATAAAAGGAGTTATTTACATATCAAGTGACCTAAATATCACTAAAAATACTGACAAAGCAACAGCAGGAGCATACGAAAAAGCTTTTGAAGACAGCGTGAGTAGAAATTTCACAGGAAAAGTCGGCAGAGAACTGCTCATTTTGGAAGACTCTTTAAAACTTGAGGATGAGGAGGAAATAAAAAAACTTGACCCTATAATAGTTTATTATGAGAATTTTATAAAAGAAATGACAAAGATTTCTGTCCCAATAGATGCTGTTGGTCTACATTTAGAAAGCATAAATAACGCAAGTCTAATGTTAGAACACATAAAAGCTATGCGTAAAATATATGAAGACCCTATTAGAGCTTTTATCGCCACTTCAACATACGGAGATGTCTTTGAAAACATAACTATTTCTGTCCAGAAACTTGACAAGTATTTTGATTCGAAAAAATAAAACTTTTCAACACAGTTGGCTAGCTTTTAAAAGACATAGTGTTATATAATTGACCTATATAATACTATGTCTTTTTACAAAAAACTTTTTTTAAAAAAATTATTCAGTTCTGTTTTGCTTTTCTCTCTCATTTTACCTTTTACCTTTTTTTCTTTCCCTCAAAAAACTAATGCTCAATGGGTTGTCACCGACCCTGGAAACACCTTTACAAACATAGCAAGAACAGTAAAGGAGTATGTCGGCGATCAACTGGCAAACATAATAGCAAAAACAATAATTAGAAAATTGACAGCTCAAACTGTAAATTGGATCAACTCAGGATTTGAAGGTAGTCCAGCTTTTATTACAGACCCTGGACAATTTTTCTCTGGTGTAGGTAATACAGTTGCTTCAGATTTCCTTTCAAATACAGCTCTTAAAAACCTATGTTCTCCTTTTAATGTTCAAGTACGCGTAAGTCTAGCTAAAAATTACTTGCAGGAAGACCCGTATGGATACACTTGTACCTTAGGACAGGTAGCAAACAACTATGATAATTTTGTAAATGATTTTAATCAAGGAGGATGGTCTTCTTGGTTTGCTATAACCCAGAATTCTCAAAACAATCCATACGGTGCATATCTAGGGGCTAGAAACGAACTTGCTGTTAAGATAGGAACCCAACAAGACAAGTATCAAAAACAACTAGACTGGGGAAATGGTTTTCTTTCTTATGAAAGATGTAAACCGGGAACAGAGAAAATACCGACAATAACGACTGGTCTTCCTGGCCAAAATTTAAATATAGACAAAGATACGCCTACCTGTTTTCCTCAAGACAAAGAAACTGTTACTCCAGGTAAAGTTATAGACGACCAACTCTCAAATGCATTAGGAAATTCTTGGAAACAACTTGAAGCTGCAGATGAAATAAATGAAATCGTTTCTGCTCTAGTAGTTCAGCTTACCAACAAAATTATTGGTGGAGCTGTTTCTGGACTTAAAGGATTATCTCAAGGAAGTCCCGCTACAAACAATAGGGCTTATATAGAAAGCTTGGCCAACGAATCACCGGAAACCCTTGCTGAAGATGCAGAGAGAATAAATAAAGCAAAAGAAGATGCACAGGAGTTAAAAAATGACTTCGAGGAAGCTTCAAATAGCTTTGATCCACCTACACCAACATCACCAACTCAAACCCCATGAGAAAATTAGTTTCTTACATTTTTATATTTATTTTATTGGTGGGTATTTTTACACCTTTTTCTGTTACTTATGGAGTAGAAGCCCCCACGCCGACAAGTCCTGATACTCCAAACTCTGCAACATCTGGAACTTTGGGCTCAAATGAACAGGATAATAAAGCTGGTGACAAAAAAGATGATCTTCAAATCCAGTCACAAGATGCTTGTGGTTTTATTTGTTGGGGTATTTTAGTCTCTATACAAGAAATTAGTTATTGGATTCTTCAATTAACAGCCTTTCTTCTTTGGCTTGCGGGTATGGTTTTAGACAAAGCTCTCCTCTTGACCATAGTAAATTTCTCAGAAAATATAAAAAAAATGGATGGTATCCAAACGGCATGGATACTCATAAGAGACCTTATGAATATGGCTTTTGTATTTCTACTTCTATACCAAGGGCTTAGAATGATCCTGGGTAGGTCAAACAACGCTAAAAATGTTATATTTGGTATTGTGCTGGCTTCTATACTTGTAAACTTTAGTCTATTTATGACAAAAGTTATTATAGACGCTTCTAATGTTGTAACAGTAGGTTTCTACAATGCCATAGTAGAAGGTAGTCAAATTGTTGAAATAAAAAGTGTAACAGACGCCGGTAGTGGGGAATCAAAACTAGAAAAAGGTCTTTCAGGTGCTTATGTAAACTCCTTGGGGGTCAACAACTTTTATGACAAAAAAGTAATAACCGCTCTAAAACCAAACCAAAGAGTTTCCATAATTACAATAACACTCGGAGGTTCTATAATGTTTTTAATGGTCTCAGTTATATTCCTTGTAATAGCTGTAATGCTTATCATAAGATATGCTGTCCTTATTATACTTATGATGCTTTCACCTTTAGCTGTGATGGGTATTGGTATACCGAAAATACAAAGTCTTCAAAATAGATGGTGGGAGGCCTTACTGGGACAGAGTCTATTTGCCCCAGCTTATATGATAATGACTTGGGTAATATTAACCCTGATAAATAGCCCGGGCTTCAATCCTTTAGCTACAAACGGAAAAGGTTGGTCTGATTTATTTTTGAAGGGAGATATAAATAGTGTTGGACTAGTTATTAACTTTGCTGTAATACTTGTGCTAACACTTATTTCACTAACCGTAGCAAAAGAACAAGCAAGTAAGGGTGGGGTGAAAATGGGCGAATGGACAGGTAAAATAACAAGTTTTGCTGGTGGAGTTGCCCTAGGCGGAGCGGCTATGGCAGGTAGGAATACAATTGGTAGGGGAGCAGATTGGATTTCCAAAAGAGAAGGACTTAAGGATGCAGCTTCTGCTGGTGGTGTGGGAGGATTTTTTGCTAAAAATGTTATTAAATCTGCTGATAGAACAGCTACAAGCTCATTTGATGTAAGGTCAACAGAGCTAGCAAAACAAGCAAAGAATATCGGACTAGATCTAGGAAAAGGCCTGGATAGAAAGAAATTTAACTTAAGAGCAATCCAAGAACAAAAAGGCAAGGATGAGGCTGCCTTCGCTGAAAAACTAAAACCTGGTGAAGATTTGTACGATGAGGCAAGAGCAAAAGATAAAGAAGCAAAAGATAAGTTAAAAACCTCAATGGATTCTAGTGAGACCGTAAAAAATGAATCTAATGAAAATCTAAAAAACACTGAGAAGAATGTCAAAAAACTAAGGGAAGAATTAGAAGAAAAACAAAAAACTGAGTTTAAAAATGTTTCCGCAGACGAAGAGGTTAGAATAAGAAAAAGAATAGAAGAATTGAATAAACAAATACCTCAGGAGGAAAAAATGTTAGAAAAGCTAAAAGAAACTACTGAAAAGAATAATGAAGATTACAGTAAAGCTAAGAAAGCTTTTGATGATTATAAATCTAAAGAGGAAGATGTCATTAAAGAAATATATAAGGACAGAGTTAATACATATGCAAACGCATTAGAAGATGAGAGCAAGATGTCTATATTTGTAAAAGATATTCTCTTGAAAATACCTAGTGCTGGACTAATTGGTGGCTCAACTGGACATACAAAAGGAGATAATAGAATTATTGCTAGAAAAGTAAGAGGTGTTATAAAAGAAAACAAAAAAGTTACAAAAAAATCATTAAAAGATTTAGGGATAGATCTTTCAGATGATAAAGAAGAAAGCACTGAGTCAGACAATGAAACTCCACCTGAAGATAATAAAACTCCTGAAGACACAACAAAAACAACATAAAATTATGAACGAAGAAACATTAAAAGAAATGCCTGAATATGTTAGAAAACTTCCAAAAGAAATACAGGATTTCGTTTTTGATGGTGTTTGGGAAGAAAGAGTAGAGGAAATAGGTTTGAAATACTCCCTAGATAGCGTCCAGCTAGATAATCTAGCAAATAAAGTACTGTTTATCTTAATAGGATTAGAAAAACCTGAGGATTTTTTGCAAACAATAATAAGTGAATTATCAATCTCAAGACTTCTAGCCGAGCAGATTATGAATGATTTGGATAGTAGAGTTTTTGACTATGCCATAAAAACAATTGGGATTGGTCAGGGGGTTGATGAAGAAAAACCACAAGGAGAACTTGTGGAAGATGACTCTCTTTCAAAAGAAGTTTCAGATATTTTAAAGGAAGAAACAAAGATTGAACCAGAAAAAGATATGGGTGGTTTAGATAGACTTAGAAGTATGTCTGGTGACTTGAAAAATATAGAAGAAGATAAGACAAGGAAAGAAAAGGAGGAAAACAGTATCCCTACCAATCTTCCTGGAGCTATGGTTTTAGAGGATAAAAATCCTCCGAAAACTTCTCCAGAAAGCACCGCCAAAGAAATACCTTCTGCTAAAAGTACAAAAGATTTTGTCCAAAGACCAATTTCTGTACCTAGATATACAGCAGACCTAAGTGATGAAGATAAAGGAGAATATTTATTGAAAAAATCTGGTATATATCCTGAACATATGGACGAACAAAACAGATCTACAAACCTAAAACCTGATTTGAGCTATAAAAAAGAATCTCCATCTGATTTTCCAGAAAAACCTAAAACCGAAGATGACGCTCCAGAAAAACCTGCTCACAGCTACACAGTAGATCCATACAGAGAGCCTTTAAACTAATTTTGTAATTTAAAATAAATTTGAGATATAATAAATAATATGAGATATCAAATCCCTCAATTTATTGAAGTTGAAGATAAAATAATTGGACCTTTCACTATAAAACAATTTCTTTATCTTGCTGGTGGAGGAGGAATGGCTTTTATAGCTTACACTCTTTTACCGTTATTTCTATCTATTTTTGTTATTCCTGCAATAATAATACTTTCTCTGGCTCTAACTTTTTATAAAGTAAACAATAAAAACTTTGTTGAATTTTTAGAATCAGTTTTTTCTTACTACACAAAAGAAAGATTGTATATTTGGAAAAAAATACCTAAAAAAATAGAGCCTAAAAAACAAGAAGAGGTTTTACCTAACCAAATGTATGTGCCCAAATTGTCAGACAGCAAGTTAAAAGATTTAGCTTGGAATTTAGATATAAATGAAAATTTAAATCCTTTGACTGGTAGAAACGGAAAGACAACAAAATAGGAAAATTTTCAACATATTTAACAATTCAAATTATTTTTTATGATATACTGAACCTATGGTCGTTTCTTCAAAAGCTACACAAGAATTTGTTCCTATAAAAGAAGTACGTGATGGTATTGTTATTTTAAAAGATAACTCTATGCGTGCCGTTGTCTTAGCTTCTTCTTTAAACTTCTCCTTGAAATCAGATGATGAAAGGAACGCAATAATCTCACAGTTTCAAGATTTTTTAAACTCCTTAGATTTTAATGTCCAAATATCCGTTCAATCAAGAAGACTTGACATAAGGCCTTATATAGCCCTTTTAGAAGAAAGATACAAGGAACAGATAAATGATTTGATGAAAATTCAAACAAAAGAATACATTGAGTTTGTTCAAAGGTTTACAGAATCTACAAATATAATGACAAAAAGTTTCTTTATTGTCGTACCTTATGATCCGAGTTTGGTGGATATTAAAGGTGGTTTTTCTTCAAATTTATTTAAAAAGAAAACAGAAGAAGATAAAACAAAAATAAAAATGGCATCTTTTGAAGAAAATAGAACTCAAATAGAACAAAGGGTTTCTGTGGTTGAACAGGGTTTGATCAGGTGTGGAATAAGAGTTATAAGATTGGGGACAGAAGAGGTTATAGAACTATTCTATAAAGCTTTTAACCCTGGTGACACAGAAAAACCTATAAAATTAAACAACTAATATGGGATTATTTGATTTTTTAAAAAATAATAAGAAAGAACAGGAAATAACTTCAATACTTCCTCACGAAATATATGATGCTGGAGCTTTGGAGTTAAAGGATATTATTGCTCCAAGTGCCTTAAAAATAACTCCAAAAGAAATAAACCTTGGTGAAAAAATAGTTAGAAGTTTTTTTGTAATTTCATATCCTAGATTTTTGTCAGAAGGATGGTTTGCTCCAATAATAAACCTAGATAAAATATTTGATGTTTCAATATTTATCCAACCCCTAGAAACAGGCACTGTACTTAGAAATTTTCAAAAAAAAGTGGCAGAGGTTCAAAGTCAGATAAATGTTAGAGAAGAAAAAGGTTTGGTTAGAAACCCGATGCTTGATACCGCTTACCAAGACCTAGAAAACTTAAGAGATCAACTTCAGCAAGCCCAGGAAAGACTTTTTGATGTTGGTTTGTATATAACAATATATGGTGATTCTGAAGGGGAGATAGACAAAACTGAATCAGAAATAAAATCCATACTAGAATCCAAGCTTGTTTATGTAAAACCAGCCTTATTTCAACAAGAACAAGGCTTCAAAACTAATATCCCTTTAGCCACAGATGAACTCCGTATATATAGCAAATTAAACTCCTCCCCACTGTCATCCCTTTTTCCATTTATTTCTTTTGACCTAACTTCTGATAGAGGAATTCTTTATGGAATAAATAGACACAACTCAAGCCTCGTTCTATTTGACAGATTTTCTTTGGAAAACTATAACTCCATAACCTTTGCTAAATCTGGAGCCGGTAAATCTTATGCTACAAAACTAGAGATACTCAGAACTTTGATGTTTGATGTGGATGTTATTGTTATTGACCCAGAAAGAGAATATGAATACCTAGCTGAAACTGTTGGTGGCAGATACTTTAATATTTCCTTAAATTCAGAGCACCATATAAATCCATTTGAACTTCCTGTTCCTGGAGAAGGGGAGTCTTTTGCAAATGTTTTCAGATCAAATGTTATAAACCTTGTCGGATTATTTCGTATTATGATGGGAGGTTTAACTCCTGAAGAAGACGCTTTGGTAGATAAGGCTATTACAGAAACTTATGCCTTAAAAGATATTACTCCGGATTCTGATTTTACAAATATAGAACCCCCTCTGATGTCTGATTTTGAACTTGTTATCTCTGGAATGGAAGGGGGAGACTCTTTGGCTCAAAGACTTACAAAATATACTCGTGGTACATGGGCTGGTTTTATAAACAAACCAAGTAATATTGATATAAATAAAAAACTGGTTGTTTTCTCTCTTAGAGATATGGAAGATGAACTAAAACCTATAGCTATGTATATAGTTACACAGTATATATGGAATGTTATACGAAAAAACATAAAAAAGAGACTCTTGGTTGTAGATGAAGCTTGGTGGATGATGCGATCGGAAGATACCGCTTCTTTCCTTCTTTCTTTAGCCAAAAGAGGAAGAAAATACTACCTTGGACTAGCTACAATTACTCAAGATGTGGATGACTTCCTAAAATCTCCTTATGGTATGCCCATCATTACAAACTCTTCTATCCAAATACTTTTGAAACAGTCACCAACCTCTATGGATAGACTAAAACAAGTATTTAACCTGACAGAAGAGGAAAAATATCTTTTACTTGAATCAGATGTTGGAGAAGGAATCTTTTTTGCAGGATTAAAACATGTAGCTATAAAAATAATAGCTTCTTATACAGAAGACCAGATTATAACTTCTGACCCTTCTCAAATACTATCAATAAAAAAAGCTAAGCGTGAACTTGAAGAAAATTCGTAGTACAATATAAATATGGAAGAGAAACCTAAAAGAATAGGTACGATTATGATAGTTTTACTATTTTATGTTGCCATCCTTGCTGATATAACTCAGGTTATACTAACTTTCATACCAGTAGTAGGGGAAATACTACCTCCTATATTTAGTTTTGCTGCTGGATTATCTTTTTTTATATGGTTTAGACTTATAGGGGTAAAACTTAGTTTAATCAAAGACCCTAAAAAGATTGCTGGAACGGCAATTTCTTTCGTGGCAGAATACATACCTATTATTGATGCTTTACCTGGATGGACAATACTTGTTGCTATAACTGTATTGACTACAAATGCCAATGTAAATATACCGCTTGTTACACCTAAAGTAGTCAATAAGAAACGCTTGCCTGAAATATCTAAAACCCTCCCCACAAGCAATTAAGGTTATCTTATGTTACTTAGTTTTCTGTGTATAAAATAATATTGAACTTTTTTTTGTATGATACAATAAACATAATGAAGTATAAATACTTTTTATTATTTTTTGTGATATTTGTCTTCTCTTTTCTAGTTAATACACAAAAGACGGTTAATGCTCAATTTAGCCAGATACCAGGATTGAGTTTTGATGTAAAATTTATCCCCGAAATACCAGGACCAAATGAAGATGTCTATTTAGAGGTTATAAGTTATGAAACTGATATAAACAAAGCCAAAATAACATGGCTTGTAAATGGTTCTATAAAATCAAGTGGAACAGGAAATAAAACCTTTACTTTCAACTCTGGTAATCAGAATACAAAAACAACTATTTCTCTTAGAATAATAACTGCTGAGGGTGTTTCAGCTAGTAGAGATTTCAACATAAGACCATCTAGTGTGGATATTATTTGGCAAGCTAGAACTTATACACCTCCTTTTTACAAAGGAAAGGCTTTATTTAGTCACGAGAGTATTATTACTTTTCTAGCTCTACCACATATAACAGACCAAAATGGAAACCTGTTATCACCGTCAAACCTAATTTATACTTGGAATAAAAATGGTAAGGTTTTAAATAATTTCTCTGGCTATGGAAAAAATACTTATTCTATGGAAGGGTCTATCATATCTGTACCACTAGAGATGACTGTTACTGTCACTTCTCCAACTACAGACGCAGTTGGTTTTGCAAGAACCATTGTTTATCCCGTGGACCCTCTTGTTCTAATGTATGAAAAAGATCCTTTGTATGGACTTCGCTTAGAAAAAAGTTTATCTGGAATAATTAGTTTAAAAAATAAAGAGGAAATGGAGGTTGTCGCTTTACCAATATTTTTTGGAGATGAATCATTATCAAGTAATAGTATTTTATATGATTGGAAAATAAATAATTCAAATATAGACACAAAAACTTTAGAAAGGAGTAAAGTTTTTAGACCAATAGAGGGTACTTCTGGAACATCTTACATATCTTTATCCGCAGAAAATGCTAACAAAATACTTCAAACAGCATCTACTGGTTTTAATTTAGAGTTTAATAAAGAAACAAACTAATTCAAATAAAATCTATGAATAGCAAACTAAAGAAATACACCATAAAGACGATATCGATCCTTTCTTTGGTTTTTTGTTTATATGGAAGTTTACCTATTATTACATACGCAGGTCCAGACACAGGAAAGTTACCGGATTATACCGTACTAACACCTCTTCCTGGAACAGTTGATAGTTCAGGTAAAACAACTTTAGCTACATATCTGCCGGCAATGTTTAATCTAATCCTTGGAGTATCTGCTGTTTTAGCTTTTGTAATGATCACTTATGCAGGTATTCAATATATGACAACAGATGCTGTTTTTAAGAAAACTGATGCGAAAAATACTTTAACAAGCGCTATAGGCGGGCTTCTTCTTGTTTTAGCTTCATATGCTATTTTATACACAATAAATCCAAAAATACTTGAGTTTAATTTAAATGTAAAAAGAATAGATTTTTCAAAAACATCAACAGTTTCAGGATCCAGTGCAACAGGGGGTAGTTCTGCAACAGGAACTTATTCTTATACAAACACCTCTGGTAAAACCGTTTATTACAATAGCTGTGAATCTCCTTGTGTGACAGTTACAGGTGACTTAAAACTTTCAGTGGGCAATGTATCTGCTGGAGCTAATGTTGCCCCTCAAGTTAATAGTGGGTTTGGAGCAAAATTATTAACATTAAATTCTAGCTTACAAAAAGATGGTTTAAATGTTGTTGTCACAGAAGCTTGGCCTCCTACAATAAACCATATACAGTCTTGCCATAAAATTGGTACATGTGTTGATGCTAGACCACAAAAATCAGATTTAACTGCTGAAAATATAAAGAAATTTTACGATCAATCTCAAGTTGCTGGTCTTTATGTTGAGTTTGAAACTAGTGATACTAATTTAATTAAACAATTAAAAGAAATTGGTTATGCTGGGGTAATTTTAAATTTACCTTTTGACTCCCATTTCTCAGTTTATAAAGATGGGCAAACCAAAAAATAGTATGTCTAAAAAAATTATAATAATATCCACAATAGTCTTACTTATCTTCTTTGTATCTTTAGCTGGTTATTATTTTCTATTACAATCAAATGAGAATGCAACAAACGGAGAACCTTTTAGTTTTAAAAGTTTCCTTCCGTTTGGAGGAGATACACCAACACCTGTTGAGCAAAACCCAATTACAGAACCTGAAGAAAATACCCCAGATATAAACTTCGCTGTAAAACTTAGAAAGTTGTGGTTAGAACCGGTAGCTGGAGCCTATATTTATGATGCCATAGAAGGCTCTACAGTGCGTCTAGTTGAAAGATCCACTGGTCATGTATACGAAGTTAGTCTGTACTCACCAGAAACAAAAAGAATCTCAAATACAACCATCCCAAAAGTATATGATGCTATATGGATGAGTAAAACCTCTTTTATTGCTCAATATTTGGGAGATGATAACCAGTCTGTAAGCACTTTTATAGTCAAAATAAATGAGCCAACCGCATCCACAACAGAGGGGACTAGTTCTGGTAACCTTTTTGGTGAATCTGTAGATAATATTTCTGTAGGAAATAATAGAATCTTTTATTTAGATAATGTTCTGTCAGGTTCAAAAGGTTTTACATCTAGTTTTACAGGAGGAAACATAAAACAAATTTGGAATTCACCTATAGCAGGTTTCCAGACTCAAAATATAAACTCAACTAATGTGGCTATATTTACTAAACCATATCCAAACATAGGAGGTTTTCTATATTTTATAAATACAAATTCAGGATCTTCTAAAAAAATACTTGGAAATTTGCCGGGACTTACAGTTTTAGTTAGTCCAGACGCTTTAAATGTAGTAACACTTACTCAATCCGATTCAAATATTTTCTCTGTTTACAATATATCAAAAAATGAAAACTTGAGGTTAAACCCTGTAACTTTTCCTGAAAAATGTGTTTGGAGTAAAAAGGATACAAAAATATTTTATTGTGCTGTACCAAAAGAAAGTTTATCTTCAAACTCTCTTATCTCTTGGTACTTTGGTATGACATCTTTTAATGATTCAATTTGGAAATATAGTACAGAAAAAGCTTCTGCTGAAATTGTTGATGGTTTAGATAAAGAGGGAATAGATGTAATAAAACCAACTTTAAATGATTCCGAAAAATATCTAATTTTTACAAATAAAAAAGATGGTTCTCTTTGGAGTTTAGATTTAGAACAATAAAAAATGCAAATTATACAACAACTGGTGGAGTTTTATGATATTTATTTTTTATATATATTTCTTGTCCTATAGAAAAGATATTACTTGTAATCCAATATAGTGCTAAAGCTCCTGATATACTATAAGAAATAAAAGTTACTATTATAGGAAAAACATATTTCATCTGAACGGACATTGCTTTAGCAATATCATTTTGCAACCCTTTTTGATTATTATTTACATCATTTTTACTTACACCACTAGCCAAACTTATTTGGAAATAAGTTGTTACACCTGCAATTACAGCTAAAACAATACTTTTTTGAGCAATGTTTATAATGTTAAAAAACATCATATTTACATAATCTGGAATAACAACAAAAGAATATAGCATTTGTGTGTTTATTTCAGGTAAACCTGACTTCATAAACACTCTATATAAACCAATAATTATAGGAAGTTGAATAATTAGTATAAAAATACCAGCAAAAGGATTTATACCTTTTTCTTTATAATATTCTATTGTTTTTTGAGCTAGAACCTCTTTACTATCTTTATGTTTCTCTTTTAAGACTTGTAAATCTTTTTCAGCACTTTTCATCTCTATTTGAGATTTTGAAGCTTTTATAGAAAGGGGTAATAAAAAAATTTTAACTATTATTGTAAATATGATAACTATGATACCAGCATCTACAAAAGGTAAAGTGTCGATTAGAAGAATAAGTCCGTTGTATAATGGTTGAAAGATAACTGTGTTAAATATTGAAGAAATCATATCTTGCTATCATAGCACGCTAGCTGATGTGAGTAAATTTATTATTTCTTTTTCTAGATTAGTATAATCAAGCTCTGTAAATCCTTTTTTAAACACAAAGAAGCACATAAAACCTGGTTTTATGTGTTTTATATTTTTAGATATAACAGAATATCCTCTTCTTCTATATTTATTTCGAAGGACAGCGCCTTTACAGTTCTTTTTTGATATAGAAAAAGAAAAAAGGCTTGGACCTTTATTTTTTTTTAAAGCGACATAAAGCAGAAAATGTGTTGAATTAAAGCGTTTATTTGATTTTAAGAGATCCTTAAAATATGACCTTTGAATTCTCCTTCCTTTTGGAAGCATTTGTTTGTTTTTATTAAGAAACAGCTAGTGATTTTCGGCCTTTTCTTCTTCTTCTTAAAAGAGTGGCTCTACCTGCTGTAGTTTTACTTCTAACTAAAAAACCGTGTGTTTTTGCTCTTTTTCTTTTTTTAGGTTGGTATGTTTGGGACATAAAATTTTATTAACAGCTTATGCACATATTATTAACATATTCTAATCATTTTAACAAGTGTGATATTTTTTTATTACTTATATAATGTATTACATGATAGATAACAAAAAACTTTGGGATTCAGTATTGGTAGAGATGGAACTAAACCTTTCCAAGCCAAATTTTAACACATGGTTTAAAGATACTCATATTGTAAAACAAGAAGATGGTGCTGTTTACGTTGGTGTACCAAATACATTTGTTCAAGATTGGTTATTTAATAAATTTCATAATGTAATTCTCAAAGCTATTCGTGATTTATCCTCCAATATTCAATCTCTCCATTATGTAATATCAAAAGATGAGAGTAAGATGAAACAACAAGAACTTAACAAAAACATTGTTATTAATAAAGAATTACCTATACAAGATTTCTATATAAATAAAGATGATAATTTAAATCCAAAATATACATTCGAAACTTTTGTTGTAGGGCCTTTTAATGAATTTGCTCATGCTGCTTCTCAAGCAATCATAAAGAAACCTGGTATTGTTTATAATCCACTTTTTATATATGGAAATACTGGTCACGGAAAAACACACCTAATACAAGCTGTTGGTAACAGTATAAAAAACTCTAGTAATGGAAAAGTTTTTTATACCACTTCAGAAAAATTTGCTCAAGAATACATAAATGCTCTTCAGTTGAATAAACCTAACTTCTTTAAAGAAAGATATAGAAAGTATGATGTTTTAATTATGGATGATATCCAGTTTTTCTCTGGAAAAATGAAAATTCAAGAAGAACTTTTTCATTTATTTAATCATCTATATGAGAATAATAAACAAATTATATTTTCATCAGACAAACATCCAAGTCTAATACAAGACTTGGAAGAAAGATTAAAATCAAGGTTTAGCGCTGGGATGATAGTAGATATTCCAGCACCAGATAATGAGTCCCGTGCAGCTATAATAAGAACAAAAACAACTAATTTTCCTTATATCCTATCTAAAGAAGTTATAGATTATCTAGCATATTCTATAAATGGTAATATAAGAGAGCTTGAAGGGGTTTTAAACTCTATTTTATGTCAATCTCAATTAAAAGAGAGGGAATTGTCTGTTTCTGAAGTTAAAAACTTTATAAAAAATATAGCTAAACCTAAAAAAATTGTCTCTACAAAAGAGGTTGTTAAAACTGTCTCAGAGTTTTACAACATAGATGAACAACTAATTTATGATAAAACAAGAAAAAAAGAAATTATAAAACCTCGACAAATAATTATGTATATTTTGAGAGAAGATTTTAATATTTCTTATCCTGCAATAGGGGAGAAGTTAGGTGGTAGAGATCATACGACTGTTATGCATTCGTGTGAAAAAATTAAGAATGATATAAAAATTAATGATTCTTTAAATCAAGAGATATCTCAGTTGAGAGCAATTATTGTGTAAAAGTATGTGTATAAGATGGAGATAAGTTGAAGATTACTTATTTACAAGATGTGTACAAATATAACTGTTTAATGATATATATAGTTTATACACAAAGTTATAAATAGAATATACACATATATTTTATTAAATAATGGCTTAAAATATAAATATTATTCATTTATTCAGTTGTTAACACCCCTAATAGTAATAAAGTCTTTAAAAAGATAAAATTAAAATATAAATACTATGAATATAGAATGTGTAAAAGATAAACTTTTAAAAGAATTATCTAAAGCAGAAAAAATAACAGGTAAAAACATAACCCTCCCTATTCTAAGTTGTGTTTTATTAGATGCTTCTGAATCAATTCTAACAATAACATCTACAAATCTTGATTTAGGTATTGAAATAAAAATACCAGTCAAGGTTAATAAACCAGGTAAAGTTGCTGTTTCTGGTTTTGTTTTGAATAATTTTATATCTAATTTAACTAATGATAAGAATATTAATCTAGAATTAATTGATAATATTTTAAATGTTTCAACAAAACACTCAAAAGCACAAATAAAAACATTTCCTATTGATGATTTTCCTCTAATTCCTAAGGTTTCAAAAGAAAATTCTTTCAATATAAACACACCTGATTTAATAAAAGGGTTAAAATCTGTTATGTACAGCGCTTCAGTTTCAACAATAAGACCTGTTTTATCAAGTGTGTTGGTTTATTCAGAAGAAGATAAATTATTTTTTGTTGGAACAGATTCTTTTAGGTTAGCTGAAAAAAATATTAAGATTAAAAAACATATAGATATAGAACCAATACTTATACCATTTAAAAATATACCTGAAATAATAAGGTCTTTAGAGGATATAAAAGATAATGTAAATGTTTTAATAAATCAAAACCAAATAGCATTTATCTATGATGATATGTATTTAACATCAAGAGTGATAGATGGTAATTTTCCAGATTATAAACAAATAATTCCAAAAGATACTAAAACAGAAGTTATTGTTTTAAAACAAGACTTAATAAACGCTTTAAAAATATCAAACATCTTTTCAGATAAATTTAGTAAAGTTGTTTTTAATATATCTCAAAAAAACAAAAGCTTTACAATAAATACAAAAAATCTAGATATAGGTGAAAACACACACATAATAGACTCTGTTATAAAAGGTGATGATATATCAATAAGTTTTAACTATAAATATATTATTGATTGTTTTCAATCAATAGATTCAGATAGTATTACACTGCAATTTTTTGATATAAATAAACCAATGATTATAAAAGGTGTTTCAGATGATACTTTTATATATTTAGTTATGCCAATGAATAAGTAAAATGTTTAATATCTCATCTTTTTTATCTAAAATATCTAAAAATATTTCAGATACAGATAATCTTAAAAAGATAATTTCTGAAAATATTTATAAAAATACAAATATTGATATAAAACCAGAATATTTTACCGTGAAAGATAATGTCGTCTATATAAACACCTCACCAACTTATAAAAGTAAGATTTTTATAAATAAAGAAAAAATAATTTCTGAGTTGTCACCTTTTAGTAACATAACTGATATTCGCTAGTTTACTGATTAAAACCTTGGCTTTGAGCCCATAACCTAACAGCGTATTCCCATCTTGTGAATTGAGAATCCTCAACCGGATTTATTGGCTGAGGACCTCTAGGATTATTTCTATCAACCCAATATAGTATTGAGTGTACACCACCTGTTAAAACCTCTTGTATTGAGCTATAAGGCACACTAGGGTCTGTATCCTCACCTTGTACTATGTTTGATATACCACCCTGCCATTTTCCTCTTAAAACAGGTTTTAAATCATAAGAATCTTCTTTTAAAGGTTCTATAAAATTTTCTTGAGGAAGAGTTTGTAGTATTTCGTTCATAAGCTCTCTCCACATAGGAGCCACAATAAGACCAGAAACTTTTCTTTCCATTGGACTATTATCATTGTTTCCAGACCAAGTACCCACAACTATATTTGGTGTATAACCTATTATCCAAGCATCTTTATAATCATTAGTTGTACCTGTTTTTACAGCTACATCTCTACTTGGGAAATATAAAACAGAATTTGCTCCATAAAGTGGTATACGAGCAACATTATCAGACAGTATATCTGATATTTTTCTAGTAACTTCTACATCCATTACCTTAGATGGTTTTGGTTTATTTTCCTCAATAATATTTCCATCATTATCTTCTATTTTTAATACACTAAAATATGGATTTTTAATACCTTCGTTTGCAAAAACACCATAAGCTGATGTCATATCAAGTAAAGTAACCTCCCCACCTCCGAGTACCAATGTAAGACCATATCTTCCTGGATCTCCAAGTGTAGATATTCCCATATCAGAAGCTAGGTTTATAGAGTCTTTTAATCCAGCAAGATATAATAATTTAACAGAAGGCACGTTTATAGATTGAGCTAAAGCATTTCTAAGTGTTACAGGACCTCTATATTTATCATCGTAGTTACTAGGAGAGTAACAGGCACCTAAACTAGTTTCGTTTTCAGGTGGGCAATTTGTAGAAAATTGAGTTTTTAAATCAAAAAGAACAGTATCCGGAGTATAACCTTTTATAAAAGACTCCGCATAAACAAAAGGTTTAAAGGTTGATCCTGGTTGTCTTTTAGCTAAAGTTACATTAAATTGACCATCTATTTCTTTATCAAAATAATCTCTAGAACCGACCATTGTTAAAATTGCTCCTGTTTTAGGGTCAATAACCACAAAAGCATCATTTTCACCATTAAAAGATTCTTTGTTTATCAAACCGTATTTTTTAGCAACTTCTTCAGCTTTCTCTTGATAATCATAATTTAGTGTTGTTGTAACCCGTAAACCTCCTTGAATCAAAACATCTTCACCATATTTTTTTTCAAGATAATCTTTTACATACATAACAAAATGTGGGGCTTTAATACCTTTTTCTTCTTTAGGTAAGAAAACAACCTCTTCTTTTACAGCGGAGTCGTATTCTGCTTGAGTTATAGAGCCATCACTTAACATCTCTTTTAAAATTAGATTTTTTCTTTCATCCAAATCTTTTTTATTTTTACCATAAGGAGAATAAAAGGAAGGAGCTTGTGGTAAAGCGGCTATATAAGCAGCTTCAGCTAAAGTTACATCACCTGCGCTTTTACCAAAAAAACTATGACTAGCTTCTTCTACACCATAAATAGCTCCACCATAAGGTATTTCATTCAAATAAATAGAAAATATTTGCTCCTTGCTTAAAATTTTCTCTAGCTTAACAGCTAAAACCCACTCTTTTATTTTTCTAGATATATCTTTGTTGTCTGTTAGTATTGTTTTTTTTACAACCTGTTGAGTTATTGTTGAGCCTCCTTGTCTAAAACTAAGAGTAGAAATATTTATTAAAATAGCTCTTAAAAAAGCCAAAGGCTTTATGCCGTTATGTTTGTAAAAATCTTTGTCTTCTATAGATATGGTGGCATTTTTTATATAAGGAGATATTTTATCAAAAGGAATAACAGTTCTTTTTGAGTTCTCATAAATATCATATAAAAGAATTTTACCTGTACTATCGTATATTTTTGTGGACTGGTTTACATTTCTAGCGTTAATAGTATCCAATGCTGGAATTTTAAATGTAGAGAGCCATATAAAACCAAACCCTCCCAAAAGGATTAAACAAGAAATAAGAAACAAAGATATGTTTCTTAAAGAATGTTTACCATAAGTCTTTTTAATAGATTTTATTAAAGAACCTATTTTTTTCATAATTATTCTCATATTATCACAAATATGATAAAGTGGTAGTATGTTTGGTTTTTCTGGAAAAACAATAAATACAGACCTAAAAAAAATAGAAGAAATTCTATCTAGAAACATTGAAGAAGTTTTTGTTCTAGATAGTTTAAAAAAGAGATTGTTATCTGGAGAAAAACTCAGGATTAAACTAGGTTTTGATCCAACAGGTTCAAATATCCATATAGGAAGAGCGTCTATTTTAAGAAAATTAAAGTCTTTTCAGGATTTAGGCCATCAAATAATTTTTATTGTTGGTGACTTTACTGCAAAAATTGGTGACCCATCAGATAAATTGGAAAAAAGACCAACTCTTTCTAAAGAACAAATATTAGAAAACTTAAAAAATTACAAAGATCAGGTTGGAAAGATAATAGATATTTCAAAAGTAGAGTTTTTGTTTAATAGCGAATGGTTATCAAAACTTGGTTTTGAGGAAGTTACACAGCTGGCAGAAAGTTTTTCTGTTCAACAAATGTTAAATAGAAGAAATTTCAAAGACCGTTTTGATAAAGGGGTTGAAATATCTATCAGAGAATTTTTATACCCACTTATGCAAGGGTATGACTCTGTGGCGGTTTCTGCTGATGTGGAAATAGGTGGTTTTGATCAACTATTTAATCTTAAAGCTGGAAGGGTAATCCAAAAACACTATGGGAAAAAAGAGCAAGATATTATGACGGTCAAAATGCTCGAGGGTACAGATGGAAGAAAAATGTCTACAAGCTGGGGAAATGTTATTAACATAATTGATGACCCTTATGAGATGTATGGAAAAATTATGTCTATAAACGATAATCTGATATACAACTATTTTGTATCTTGTACAGATTTAAGCTTGGAAGAAATAAATAATATTTCTAAAGAATTAGAAGAGAAAGAAAACTATAAAGAAGCAAAATCTCGTTTAGCCAAAGAGGTGGTTTCCATATATCATGGAAAAGATTACGGAGAAAAAGCAGAGAAAAATTTTGAAGAAACTTTTTCTAAAAAAGGCACTCCAGAAAACATCTTAAAAATATCAATTTCTGAAAATACTCCAATTGTAGATGTTTTGATAGATCAACAAATAATAGAATCAAAAACAGAATGGCGAAGACTTGTCTCTGACGGGGCTGTTTCTAAAGACGGGGTAAAAATAATTGATTCAAATATAAACTCATTATCCGGTATCTATAAAATAGGCAAAAGGAGGTTTATACAAATCATAAATTAAAAAAACCATAACTTAAGTTATGGTTTTTTTAATTTACTAACTAAAGATCGTAGGTATCATCAAATGAATCTTGATCATCTGGGTCTTCTGCATCAGCCAGATCTTCTAAAGATTCATCATCATCTAAATCTTTTTTCTTTTTCTTTAGAAGAAGATCTTCGTCATCCTCTAAAGCTTCCCCATCTAATTCATCGTCTTCTAAATCTTTTGGGTCTAATTCATCATTCATATTTTATTTAAAAATATCTTATAAATATTGCTGTAAAATAGAATATTTCACAGGATTCCATATTTTTACCAGATTATATTTTTTTTGCAAACTGTACTTTAGGTCAAATATGTGGATAAGTTTTATCTGACTGTTGCTAGGTGGGTCAATCCTATTGCGATAGCATCAAATTCATCATCAGAGTTTGATTTTTTATCTATAAATATTAGTTTTTTTATCATGTCTATAATCTGTTTTTTTTCACTTCTTCCATAGCTTGTTACAGCAATCTTTATATCTATAGGGGTATATTCAAAAATATTTAACCCTAAATTACTTGCTGTGTATAAAATAACCCCTCTAGCCTCCGAAACCAAAAGAGCTGTTTTTTGATTTTTACTAAAAAAAAGTTTTTCTGTAGCTAAAGCTTCAGGTTTATATTTATTTATAATTTCTTTAATTTTATTGCCTATGAGAGTTAGTCTTTGGTGATGAGGAAGTTTTTTATCTGTTTTAAAACATTCTGAATAAATCAAAATTTCTTTGTTCTTACCTTCTTTTTCTAAAATAGCTAAACCAAGTCTCTCATAACCAGGATCAATAGATAGGATTTTCATACAAAAACTGTAGCATAAACTTGAAAGCTTTTATAGGTATATAAATTTTCCTAATTTCAAACCGTCCTCGCTTTTTATAAAACAACGCACTCGTCGCTTGCCTTCCGCCAAACTCGCTACGCTCAAACAGTGTCTCCGGCTGGCGTTCCTCGCTGTTGTTTTAGCTAAAAATCTGCGAATGTTTTTAAATTAGGGAAATTTCCAAAAAACATACACCTTCGACGGGGTTTTAGGAAAAACTCCGCTCTCTCATTATAATTTTAGGGACTTCGGAGCGCATCGGCGCGAGATTGAGCCAAAGTCTAGCAAGACTTATTGTGTGCCCTAAAATTGTGATGAGGAGGAAGAAGTTTTTTAACTACTCTGCATTTGTATACACATTTTGGACATCATCATTTTCTTCTAGTTCATCTACAAGCACTCCTAGTTTTTCACCGTCTTCTTCGGAGAGAGGAACTGTCGTTTTTGGTTCCCATTCCATATCAGGAGTTCTATCAAAAGCCCAGGTTGCAGCTCCTATTCCAGCCAAAGCAAAGCCATTTTTAGAAAGAGTATGTTTTACCTCTTGAGCAGATTTATTTCTGTTATCTGTCAAAACATCAATAACCATTGCACAACCACCTGGGCCATAAGCTTCGTATGTTATTGATTCCATAACCTCACCAGATTCTGTGGATTTTTTAATAGCTCTTTCTATATTGTCATTTGGTACATTTTCAGCCTTGGCTTTTTCTATAGCATTCTTTAGGCCAGGGGATTGTAGGTTTCCACCAGCTTTTTTAGCTTCAACAGTTATAAGTCTGACCATTTTTCCAAAAATCTTTGATTTTTGTGAATCAGTTTTTTCTTTTTGTCTTTTTATTTTTGACCATTTATTGTGACCTGACATATAAGTTCATTCTATAAAATAAAAATGCTTTATAAAGAATTACAATAATGTTTTTGGTGTTAAGCTTAAATGCTCATAGCCGGAAGCTGTGACAACTCTTCCTCTAGCTGTTCTATCAAGGAAACCAAGTTGTATAAGATACGGCTCATTAAACTCCTCTATGGTTGCTTGCTCTTCTGACATAGCCGCAGCTAGGGTATTTAGCCCCACTGGACCTCCGTTAAATTTATTTATGATCGTATGCATAATGTCTCTATCAGAAGGCGAAAGACCTTTTTCGTCTATACCTAAAAGTGAGAGAGCTACATCTACAGATTTTTTATCCAAATCTTTTTTGTGTACCTGGGCATAATCTCTACATCTTTTTATAAAATAGTTTGCTGTTCGTGGAGTAAACCTACTTCTTTTAGCTATCTCTTCTCCAGCTTGATCCTCAAGTTTTATTCCAAGAATATCTGCAGATCTTGTTATTATTTGTTTTATTTCTTCATTTGTATAAAAATCCAATTTAAATATACCACCTGAAAAACGAGATCTAAGTGGGGAAGAGAGCATAGCTATACGAGTAGTGGCACCTATCAAAGTAAAAGGCGGAAGTTCTAATTGTATGACTCTGGCACTAGGACCCTTTCCTATTATTATATCCAGAGATCCTGATTCCATAGCAGGGTACAAAACTTCCTCAATTGTTTTATTTAGCCTATGTATTTCATCTATAAACAATATATCTCCAGAAGAAAGGTTTGTTAGTATAGAAGCAAGATCACCAACTTTTTCTATAGCAGGACCAGATGTCACTTTCATTTGAGCCCCCATTTCTTTTGCTATAAGATGTGCCAAAGTAGTCTTACCAAGTCCTGGTGGTCCGTAAAAGAGTATGTGCTCAGGAGGGTGATTTCTCTCTTTGGCTGCTGTCAGTAGTATGTGTAAGTTATTTTTTATTGGTTTTTGTCCTATATAATCGTCCCACCTAGAAGGACGCAGTGTTGTATCTAAAAATAATGCGTCTGATTCCTCTATGTTATTAGCCTTTTTTAGGTTACTTGACATAAAAAGTTTTTTATGCTAGACTTCCAATGAAGTTGAAAAAAGTGAGTTTTGGTATTATCATAAAGCTCCAAAATATAAATCTCTAAGCAACTAAGCTTTTAGCTTAAGAGTGTCTCTACGAGGACATTCTGGTTATTACTTTGTGTAATTAGCTGGAATTATCCTTTGTGAAATACTTAGCTTTTGGTATTGAGTATTGAAAGTGTTGCTTAGAGATTTATGTTTTGGAACAAATCTCTCATATCATATGGTATGAGAGATTTTTGTTCTCTCATATGTATTATTATTCACAACAAATAATGTTTCGCAAGACTTTTTTACATTACAACCTTAAAAATTTTATATGGCAATATATATTTTTAGGATTCTAGATCGACCACTCTTTTTAATTCACTAAGTGTTGTAGTGCCACTCAAAACTTTCAAAATACCATCTTGTTTTATACTTGGAATTCCTTGGTCTTCTGCTGCTTTTCTTATCTCTCTCTCGCTAGGATTTTCTTTGACTGCTTGTTCTATTTTTTCATTCATTAAAATTGCTTCATAAATACCTATTCTTCCTTTGTATCCTGTAAAATTACATTTTTCACAACCATCACTTTCCCATTTTAAGTTTGCATCCAATCCTTCAAGGTAAGATCTGTCTTTGAAGGTACTCAAAATTGAATCAACAATTTCTTTATCTTTCCCTTCTAAAAGGACTTGTTTTTTACAATCAGGACAAAGTTTTCTAATAAGTCTTTGGGCCATAGCCATATTTACAGCTGAAGAAATTATTTTTGGGTTAACTCCGAGATCAATTAGTCTTGGAAAAGTTCCAGCGGCATTATTTGTGTGAAGAGTAGAAAAAACAAGGTGACCAGTCAAAGCAGAGTTTATGGCAATTTCAGCTGTTTCGGAGTCTCTAATTTCACCAACCATTATTACATCAGGGTCTTGTCTTAAGGCACTACGCAAACCTTCACTAAAACCATAACCTTTTGAATCATCTGTTTGGGTTTGAACAATACCAGGCAAGTGGTACTCAATAGGATTTTCTATTGTAATTATTTTAACCTCTTTTGTATGAACTTTTTTTAGGAAAGCATAAAGAGTGGTAGTTTTTCCAGAACCGGTTGGTCCGGTATTTAAAATCATTCCATTTGGTTTGCTGATTTCTCTCATTATGAGAGTTAGTAATTTTGGGTGAATACCTAAGTTTTCTAATGTGACAGAGATTGAGTTTGGGTTTAGAACTCTCATTACTACAGACTCATTGTAAGCTCCGGGAATAGAAGAGACTCTGATTTCTATTTCTGCATCATTTATTTTTATACTAAATCTACCGTCCTGAGCGCCTTTTACATTTAATTTAAGATTTGAAATAAGTTTTATACGAGACAAAAGAAGTCTAAAGGTATTTAGATCAAATTCTACAATGTCAGTTAGTATTCCATCTAGTCTGTACCTTAGTCTGACATAGTTTTCCTCTGGTTCTAGGTGGATATCTGAAGCTTTTATGGATATGGCTCCAGCTAAAATTATTTCAAGTATACGAGAAATCCTGTAGCTTTTTTTCATATGCAAAATTTCACCAATCAAGTTTTGAACATCAGCAATACTCTGAACTTTTGAAAGGAATTCAGTTATTTGTTCATTGGAAATGTCTAAAGCACCTGACTTCGTCTCAAAAGAATAAGATAGGTCTTTGTATCTATCCCAAACTTTATTTAGACTTGTACGAGAAACCATATATATCTCAAGAGAGTAACCTTTTTCTTTTAGGTTGTTTAGAATCTCTACTGTTTTTGTGTTATTGGGAGACAATACTCCAATACTTACAATTTTGTTTACTTCATTAAAGACCGCCAGTTGTCCTTCGCGAGCTTCTATTTCTGAAATGATACGAAGAGAGTCAATGTTTACAGGAGTGACGGTGAGATCTAGGTAGGATACTCCGTATTTACTAGACAAGATTTGAGCTAGATCCTCCTCCTCTTTTTTACGAAGATCTTCAAGTCTTCTGTTTTGTTTGTCTTCATCAAAAATAACCATAAAAATATTGTAACATATGAAACTGATTAATAACTGTGAAAAAATGGGGGATTTCCAACAAAAACCTTTGCTATTTTACCTATTGACAAAATGACACCAAGTATGATATAATATGGGTAGGAGGTGCAAGATGCGCCAAGTTAATAGTTTTTTGATTTTGGTGCTCTTTTTGAGCACCACCATGATTTTTACAGTTTCGGCTCAGGAGAGCCGGGTTGGGGGCTGGAAGACTGTTCCAGCCAAGGCCGAGCCGTCTGAGCCGGCGGCAGAAGGTGCCGGGGAAACTCCTCAAGAGGGAGAAAAGTCAGAGGCTAAAAATGCTTCTGAGGCTGGAGTCTCCCCAGATCCTCTTTCCGAGCTGAAGGCTCATATCTCTGCCAGAGCTGAAGCTTTGGCAGAATTAGAAAAAAGAGAAAAAAATATCGATGAGCTTGAAAAATCTCTCACTCCTCTTGAGAGGAAAGCCTTCAGACAACTCAAAGAGGAAGCAGAAGCGAGGCGAAAAAGAGAGCTCAGAGACATGAGAGCTCGGATTGAGTCAAACCTTTCTGGGTGTGAAAAACCAGAAGAGGTCTGGGTCAATGATGACTTCGTTGCGGTTAGGACTTGGCGTGTAAACGCCAAGATTCTGATTCGCAACACTAGTGGGGTTACCATTGATGAAATCGTCATCGGTGGGATACCAGCGGTCAAAAATCTGTGCCCCGGTGGGGCGCTTACCCTGACCAGGAAGCTCAATACCTGGCAGGATGGTAATTCGCCGAGAATAATCTTCTCGGCCCAAGGAACTTTGGAGGATGGCACCGTCGCCACCTCCGAGAAACGGGTTTATCTTAGTGTTTGGCAGGCAGAGCAAGAGTTGTCCAAACAGGAGACTTGGGACATCTGTCTGCGCGGGAGCAGATGTCGTAACTAGTTTTTTTGTTCGCCCTCGCAAGGCAAGCCCCGATGCATTTTAGCATCGGGGCATTTTTTTGTGTTAAAATGCTTTTTATGAAATATAAAACAGGAAGCCTTGATGAAACTCAAAGTGTTGCATTGGATTTTATTTCTAAAATAAAAAAAACAGAAAATGATGCCACAGTTGTTGGTTTATATGGAGATCTTGGGGCAGGTAAAACTTCTTTTACTCAAGGTTTGGCCAAGTATTTAGGTATAAAAGAAAATGTTGTTAGCCCTACTTTTGTTATAGAAAAAATATATCATTTGGAAAATAATATTTTTAAACACCTTATACACATAGATGCTTATAGAATAGAAAAGTCACAGGAGCTTTTAAGTTTAGGTTTTAAAAAAATAATATCTGACCCCGAAAATCTAATAGTCATTGAGTGGCCTGAAAGGATTTCTGACATAATGCCAGAACATATTCGTATAGATTTGAGACATATTTCTGAAAATAATAGAGAAATAGAAATCTCAAAATAGGTGTTATAATGTATATGTTTCCTGTAATTTTCTTAAAAATAGAGAAATTCCTTTTTATGTCAAAAGAAAAAAATAAAAAAGTAGCCTTACTTGATGTTCACGCTATACTTCACCGAGCTTATCACGCTTTACCTGACTTTGTTTCTAGTAAAGGTGAGCCAACAGGAGCTTTGTATGGTCTTTGCACATTTCTCATTAAGCTCATAAAAGATGTAAACCCAGATTATATTTTGGCTTGTTTTGATTTACCTGAACTTACAGAAAGACACGAGCTCTACAAAGAATACAAAGCTGGGAGAAAGAAAACTGACGACGAGTTAATATTTCAACTTGAAAAATCCAAAGATGTTTTTACTGCTTTCAGTATCCCAATGTTTTCTTCCAAAGGTTTTGAAGCAGATGATATGCTTGGAACAATTGTTGAACAATTGAAAGATAAAAATTACGACATAATAATTGCTTCTGGAGACATGGACACTATGCAACTTGTTTCTGGAAAAAAAGTTCAGGTTTATACTTTGAAAAAAGGAATCAAAGATACAATTTTATACGATGAAGATGCTGTTTTTGAAAGATTTAGTTTTGACCCAAAATTTTTACCAGATTTCAAGGGTCTTAGAGGGGATCCATCGGACAATATAATCGGTATTGCTGGGATAGGAGAGAAAATAGCCACAGAACTTATTGTAAAATTTGGAAGTTTGGAAGATATCTATAAAAAATTAAAAAAGGACGAAGATAGTTTATTGAAAGCTGGTATCAAGAAAAGGGTGATTGAGCTTTTAAAAGATAACGAAGAGGAGGCTATGTTTTCTAAAATGCTAGCCACAATAAGGAGAGACGCTCCAATACATGTTTCTTTAAAAGAAAATGTTTGGAAAGAAGATGTTTCTATGAGCAAAGTTCATGATTTATTTAGAGATTTAGAGTTTAGGACGCTGGGGGCAAAGTTTGCTGATTCTTTATCTATTCCTGTGGCTCAAAACACCGGTAAAGAAGAAAAACCAGAAGATATATACGAGGCAAGTCTTCTTTTGTGGGTAGTAGATTCAACTAAATCCAGTCCTAGTTTAGATGAAATTTTGTCTTTTACACACAGTCATACTTTGGGTGAAGCAAAAAAGGTTTTAGAAAAAATGATAAAAGACCAAAAACTTAGTTTTATTTTAGATGAGATAGAAAAACCTCTGATACCTATAATTAAAAAAATGAAAGAGGTTGGTATAAAAATAGACACAAAAAGACTAAAAGAATTGTCCAAAGAATATCATAAAAAATTAAACTCATTAGAAAAAGATATATGGAAAATAGCCGGAGAAGAATTTAATATAAATTCACCAAAACAGCTTGGAGAAATTTTGTTTGTTAAACTTGGCTTGAAAATAAAAAATCAAAAAAAGACTGCTGGAGGAGGTTTTTCTACTAAAGAATCTGAGCTGGAAAAATTAAAAAATGAATACAAAATCGCAAAATATATTTTGGAGTACAGAGAGTTGGCTAAGCTTTTAGGTACTTATATAGACACTATTCCAACCCAAACAGATGAAAAAGACAGGCTTCATGCTGACTTTTTGCAAATGGGAGCTAGCACAGGGAGAATGGCTTCAGCAAATCCAAATCTACAAAATATTCCAAATAAAACAGATCTTGGTAGGGAAATAAGAAAATCTTTTATAACAGAAAAAGGGTGGAAGCTTGTTTCTTTTGATTATTCTCAAATAGAGTTGCGTATTGCAGCTTTTCTTTCTGGTGATAAGAAACTAATAGAGATTTTTAATAATAAAGAAGATATCCATACTTCTGTAGCCAGTGAAGTTTTTGGTGTACCAAAAAATGAAGTAACAAAAGAAATGAGAGGGCACGCTAAAGTTATAAACTTTGGTGTTATGTATGGTATGGGTGTTTTAGCTTTGAAACAAAACCTCGGGACTTCTAAGGAGGAAGCTCAAGAATTTTTAGATGGTTATTTCAATAAATTTTCTGGCCTAGCAGAGTATTTGGAAAATGTTAAAAGAGAAACGGCTCAAAAAGGTTTTACTGAAACTTTCTTTGGTAGAAGAAGATATTTTCCAGACATTAGGTCCAAGCTTCCTTTTATGAGAGCTTCGGCCGAGAGAATGGCCATAAATGCTCCTATACAGGGCACAGAGGCTGATATTATAAAACTAGCTATGGTTAAGATAGAAGAGTTTTTAAAGACAAAAGGGCTGAGGGATGATGTTAAATTATTGCTTCAAGTCCATGATGAGCTTGTTTATGAAATAAAAGAAAACATAGTAGATTCTGTGGCTTTTGAAATAAAATCTATAATGGAAAGTGTTTTAGATTCTAAAAAAACAAGCGGGGTTATTTGTGTGGCCAACGCCTCTTTCGGAGATAATTGGGTAGAGATGAAAGAAATATGATTTATTTTTTGTATGGAACAGACATTTATACATCCAGAAAAAAAATGCACAGCATATTGGATGTCTTGTGTAAAAAAAGACCCGATTCGGAAATATTTAAAATAAATTCTGAAAGTTTTAATGAGGAAAGGTTTGATGAGCTTATATATTCACAGGGACTTTTTGATTCTAAATATATTGTTGTTCTGGATAATTTGTTGGAAGAAAAGAGCATTAAAGAATTTTTGGCAGAGAGATTTGTTGAAATGAAAGATTCTTTAAATGTTTTCGTTTGGCTAGAGAGCAAAGTAGACGCAAAAATTTTAAAAGAAATAGAAAAAAATTCTGAAAAGACACAGGAATTTACTAAAAGAGAAGACGGATTTGGGAAAAAGAAAGAGTTACCGGTTTTTGATATCACAGATGGTCTTTTGGAAAAAAATAAAAAAAGATTTTGGGTTTCTTATATAGATCTCATTTCAAAAGGAGCAGGTCCAGAAGAACTTCATGGTATTATTTTTTGGCAGGTAAAAAATATGGTCTTGGCTTCAAAAGCTGATAGTCAAAAAGATTCTGGTTTGGCACCATATCCTTATAAAAATGCACTGACTGGAAGTAGAAAATACAAAGAAAATGAGCTTGTTTCTATGATGTCGGATTTGGTTTCTATGACTCATAAAGTGAGGACAGGAGAAGGTGATTTGGATATTATGTTGGAAAAATGGATTTTGAGGCTATAAAAAAGAGGCCCTAAATGGCCTCCTTCGGAACGAAATATTTAGTTAGTCTCTTATTGAGAATTGCCAAGTTAAATAATGTTAGATTTATGATTATCATAAACCCCACCACAACGGTGAGGGCAATCATCACCAGAACGAACTTTACACTTTTCATCAGATCTCCTTTTTCTCCTGCTATTAAATCATATTTTTAATTAAAAGTAAAGCCAAGGTTAAAAATAATAAAAAAAGCGGGTGGGACAAATGTGTCCCACCCACCGTACAGCAACCATCCTTGCAATGAGCTACTGCAGGAATCATCCAATGCTTCATTTTTGTTCCCCTTTCCAAAATCAATATTAACTGAATAAAATTATATGTCAAATCTGATATATTGAGCTATAATATATCTATGTTTGAAAAGCCGGATAATTCAAGAAGGTCATTTGCTGGTCCTGAAGGTGAGGAAGATCTAAGAAAATTCTCTTCTCCTAGACCTAAAGAAGAAGTACAGGATAATCGGACAGAATACAATGAGCTTTTTGCTGAAGTTCAAAAAAATCTGATAAGTGAGAAAAATTTTAAGCTATTTCTCAGGGCAGTTACAGAAAAAGAGACTATCGGTTCAAACGATTCTTTGTCTTTTTTACATAATCGTATTGTAGGAGAATGTGTTAATCTTTCTGAACACGATACTGAGCTTATTTTAGATCAGTTTAATCGTTCTGTTCAAAAGTGGTTTGTTGATGAATACAGTCACGGCAGGCAAGTTGATCAAAGAGTTCGTGGTAGTATTACTTTGGGTAAATATACTCATGGAGAAAAAAACATAGATATTAGAGGGGTTCAAAGTGTTATTTCTTTCCTAAGGGCAAGAGCTTTGCTTTTATCTAGTCAGCCTGCTCAGAAACATTCTTTTTATTGGAATGATAAACTAGATGGTAGATACAGTATTGATGTTATAGAGGAAATAGATGGGGAGGACGGCCCAGCCATAAGTCTTGTTCAAATAAAATCATCTAAACCGTCTGAAGAAGAAATAGAGCGTATACATGCAAACCACGCAAGATGGGCAAAGAAAGAGTGGCTTAATATTGAGGATTATGATAATTCGTATATAGAAGAGGCTACCAAAGAGAAGCTTTTGGATTTTTTAATGGACAAACAAAAGGTAGAAGAAGCTCTTTTAGAGTTTTTGACTAGTCCGTCAGAACAAGGTTTAGATGATCTTACCTCTTTTCTCAATATGTCTGGTTTGGTTGATAGACAGAGGGCGTGGGTTCTATGGAAATATATAGATCTGATAAAAGATTCTTTAGAAGAAGCTGTTTCTCTTGGAGATTTAGATAAAGAAACAAGAGATGAGGTATGGTTCTATTTAAACACTTTGAGAGAAAATCTTATTAATAAATTTCATCTACCTAAATCCCAAACAGTAGTTAAAAATATAAAATCTATTGTATGTGTTGGCGCGAGGTCAGTTTCTGAGAGGGAAATAGAGACAGGGGCAAAGGGCAAAGTTTTAAATAGTAAATAATCTTGATATTTGACAAATAATTAATAATATTATATTATATAAAAGGAATGAATAAAAAAATTAAAGTTAAGGATCGGACCATACCTGTCGATCCAAAAAAAATAGCTGAGGAGATGAGGAGAAAAGCCAAAGAGCTTGTCTCTAAACTTCCAGGAAAAAACAAACGTCCGGCATAGTCAAAATGACTGTGCTGGACGTTTCAAGAATCGCTCCGTCGTTCGATTCCTGCTCGCAAAGCAGTGCTTTGCTCGGGCACACAAAAATCCGCTTACGCGGATATTTTTGTGCGCCCGGCAGGAATCGAACCTGCGACCATCTCCTTAAAAGGGAGCTGCTCTACCGACTGAGCTACGGGCGCATATGCTTGAGTAATCAAACGATAAAAACAGTTGAAGCGGGGTCGTGGAAATTTTCGAGCGACAGCTGGAAAACTATCCCTGACCAAAATTACTACAAAATATTAACTCTTAGAAATATACCAAATAAACTTAAAAAGTCCAACAACTTTTTAAAGAGGTAAGTCAAAAGCTAAAAATCCTGGACCTGTAAAAACAAGAGAAAGGAGAATTATTATAACCACTATATGCATACCCATATCTGGTTTTTTGTCTGAATATTTTCTATCTAAATAGTAGTTTAACTTTGCCAGAGCAATTCCAAGGAGAGCAAATATTTGTGTAAAAAGTCCGATAAATATAAAAAAACTAAATACTATATACAAAATAGAAAGCCATTTTAATGACTTGTTGTATCTTTTTATACCGTATTTTAATCCTATAAGAGCAACGGTTATTCTAAGCAAAAAAGGCGAAATCAATCCAAATGATAATAAGAAAGGAAAAAGTGAAAGCATAGACTCTATTTTAGAAGTTTTTTTCTATATATGCAATATGGTATAGTCATTTCTATGAAAAAAGAGGTTTTTGTATTACTTCATAATATAAGAAGTATTCATAATGTTGGTTCTATATTTCGCACATCAAACGCTTTGGGTATAAATAAAATATACCTTTCGGGCTTTACTCCTACACCTTTGGACCGTTTCAATAAAAAAAGAAAAGATTTTGCAAAGGTTTCTCTCGGTTCTGAAAACGAAATAAATTGGGAGTATGTAGAAAAACCAACAAAGCTTTTAAAAGAACTAAAGAAACAAAATTTTCAGATAATAGGACTTGAGCAGTTTAAAAAGTCTAAAGACTATAAAAAAATAAAAACAAAATTTCCAGTAATTTTTTTGGTGGGTAATGAAGTAGAAGGGATAGATAAAAAAATGCTAGGCATTTGTGATGTTGTAGCTGAAATACCAATGAAAGGAAAGAAAGAATCACTCAATGTCTCAATTGCTTTTGGTGTAGGTCTATTTAGGATTTTGGAGATTTAGTAGGTTAGACTGTGAACTATTTTTCCTTCATTATCATATAAAATAATATTTTCTTTTCTTTGTTTCCACAAAATATCGCTTCTTTTTAGGTACACCCTCCATTCTTTTTTATAGAAATCAGGATCATTTTTGTATGTGTTTATGCAAGAATTGTAGTTTATTTTCTCATATATAAAGTTTTTACATTCATAACTCCAGTTTAGAGGTAGTGTTTTTGTTTCTATCTTACAAGAGGGGAAGTATTCAATATAATCAAGGCAAGCATCATTTATTGTTAACTTTGGAATAGAGGATAGATCCATTTCTCTAGGTCTAGGACAACTTGTGGTTAGGTAGGGTATGAATGTTTGAAATTGAGACAAGTACCCAGAACATTTATTCACCTTAAAACTTGCTCCATTTGGTGAAATACCTGTGACAATATAAACAGTTTCTCCTCCAGATAGAATTATGTTTTCTTCAGAATTTACTTGTCCAGCAAAAAACAAATAAGATGCTCTAGGTATTGTGATGGAGTTTCCTGAACTAGCACTTCTTATTGTCCAGCCGGTTATAGGTATGCTTGTTGTGGCTTTATTGTCTGTTTGAATTGTTATATATTCATTTCCCGGTTTTGTTGAACGGCTAACATATCTTATAAATACCAACCCTTTGTATTTTGATTCTGTTTTCTGAGCTTCTTTCTCGTCTATTTGTTTTTGTATATCCAGGGCTTGTTTTTCTGCTTCGTTTAGTTGTTTTTGAATATCCACCCTTTGCTCTGCTTCTGTTTTTGGAGTGTTGTCTACAGGAGGACCAGTTAGGTTGTTTTTTGTACCACCGAAAAGAGCAATACCAATGATAAGAAGAAGAATACCTATTCCTGTATAGTCATCTTTACTCATTTATATATTCTACATCTTTTGGTGTTTATCACAAAAGTGTGTACTTCTTCCTCCGATAACAATTCTCTTTATTATCCCTCCACAACCTCTTTTAGAACAAATCTCTTTTGTTTTTCGGTATACTTTATGTGAATTTTGAAAGCCTCCTTTTTCTCCATTTATATTTCTATAATCAGACATTGAGTCTCCTCCCATAGAAATAGATTTTTTCAATATTTTTATCATTGAATTTAGTATTCTCTTGTACTGATTGTCGGAGATAGACAAAACTTTTTTTTCTGGGTGTATACACGACTCCCAAAGGATTTCATCAGAATAGATATTACCAATTCCAGCAATTAAGGATTGGTCCATAAGAGCAGTTTTTATTTTAAGTGTTGGTTTTTTTAATAGCTGAGATTTAAGTTTTTTAAATGATAAGTTGTTTAAAGGATCTACCCCAAGTTCTTTTAAGTGAATACTTTTATATACAAAATCTGTCTCAAAAAGCCTAACAGTCCCAAATTTTCTCATATCTGAAAAGGCTAAATTTTTACCGTTAGACAAGCTAATAACAAATCTCAAGTGACCATTGAAAGGGTCTTTTAGATTTTTTTCATCACTTTGCCATTTTTTATTTTTAAAAATATATTTTCCGTAAAGAAAATGTCCAGTCATTTTCATATGGACTAGAATAGTTTTATTTTTGTTTAGATGTACCAGTATGTATTTTCCTCTTCTTTCTACATCTTTAAATTTTGAACCGATTATTTCTTTTTTAAATTTTTTAAAATATTTTTTATTTTTAAGTGTATCTTTTTGTTTGTATTTTGTTCCAATATAATAGTCTGTCCATACATCTTTTATGGAAAGGTTTGGCAAAACCTTTCTTAGTCCTTTTACTGTTGTTGTAACTTCTGGTAATTCAGGCATCTATTTAAGAGAGTAGTTTAAGAGCTTTTTTAACTTTTTCACCAACATCCTCTATATCAGTAACTTTTTTTAGAGCTTCTCTGGAGTCCTTTTCGCTATAACCTAGAGAGGTTAGAGCCATAAGAGCATCGATATCTTGTGATAAAGAAGAATCTGTTTTATTCGAGAAGTTGGAGATCTTATCTTTTAATTCTATTACGATTTTTTCTGCATTTTTTCTGCCAACCCCAGAAACCTTTATAAGATGACTAGTGTCTCCCATAGAAACTGCATGAACTAGGTTTGAGAGGGAGGCGACTGATATAATACCCAAGGCGGATTTTGGACCTATACCTGAGACGGATAGGAGAAGCTCAAAAAAATCTAACTCTTCTTTTTGTAAAAAACCATATAGATCTAAAGAATTTTCTCTAACCGCTAAATATGTCCAAAAAGAAGCCTTCTCTTTAATGTTAGAGGGTAAATACGCTATGTTAGTGTATATCTTGTAACCGACTCCGGAGACATCCAGAATAATATACTTTGGGTCAGTGTGTAGTATTTCTCCACTAAGGTATCCTATCATAGGCATATTATACATAATAGGCTAAATAGAAGCTATTTTGGGTGAAGTTACTACGAGGTTGATTTATTTCTCCTTATGTTATACTCTATAGCTCATATGCCAATTATAAAATCAGCTAAAAAAGCGCTAAGAGGTTCTAAAAGAAAGAGGCTTTTTAACCTTAGAAAAAAAGAGCAAGTAAGTAAGACTATAAAACAAGTTAAGAAATTACTTGTTGAAAAAGATGTAAAGGGAGCGGAAGCTCTTATGTCAAAGGTTCAAAAAGTTTTGGACAAATCAGCAAAAACAGGACTTTTGAAGAAAAATACAGTTGCTAGAAAGAAAAGTAGAATCTCAGCAATGATAAAGAAAGCTAAATAACAAAAAACCACCCGAGGTGGTTTTTTGTTATTTGTATTGATATAATTGAGTTATTAAAATTAATATAAATAATATGGGATTTGGAGAAAGTTTTAAGAATTTTTTTGGGGGAGAAGCTAAGAAGGAAGTGACACAGGAAGAATCTTTGCGAGCAGAGCTGGTCACATTAGAGGAAAAAGTAGAGCAAGCTAAAAATGATCCTGAATATGGAGAAACACAAGATATGGTTCATATACAAAGAAGAATAAATGAAATAAAACAAGATTTAGGATTGGAAGATGACCAGGCAAAAGAAGAAGTCGCATAAATAAAAAACTACCTTAGGGTAGTTTTTTTGGTAGGAATCTCCCTCAAAAAATCATTTGCCGTCGCAAGTGATTTTTCTGGGCACCGGTTTGTCGACAAGCTCTGCCGATTTTGTAGACCTCAAATCTCTTCGATTCTGAAAGGGTGCTTTGGCAATGAAAATACATTAGATCCCTAACGAAAAATAGGCTAACGATTCTCAGTAGGAATCTTCCGCGAGTAAAATTTTGCCGTCGCAAAATTTTCTCGTGTCCGCAGCTCGCGACCCATCGTGTTCGATGGGTACCCCGCTCCGCTTTTCGATTCCTAACGAAAAGCAATAACATTGCTTTTCTCCGGGAGCACAATATAAAAAACCCAGAGATGGGTTTTTTTATATTGTGCTCCCGGTAGGAATCGAACCTACATTTTAACTTCCGCAAAGTCATGTCCTATCCATTGAACGACGGGAGCAAGTGGAAAAAGATTATCACAAACAAACTAAAAACCAAAATAAATCAAAAATTTTGTTAAAAAAGATTCAGTGTGAGTAACTTCTTCTAAATAATTGGATAGTAGATCCTTAACATCTTCTGGCTCAACATCTTTTATTAATATAATTATATAAGAGGATACTGTTTTTTTTGGCAGGATTATTATCCTAGGGAATTTGTCTTTTGTTTCAACCCAAAATGATTCTAAGTCGCTATAAGGGTAATATGTTTGTCCCATATTTATTCCTTTTTCATTTATCTTTATCTCAATATTTTCGGGTCTTCTTGATGCGTATAGGGTTAATATAGACATTGAGACAATTATCAAAATAGCAAAGATAATATTGTTTAAGATTATAGCTACTAAAGCTATAGACACTGTTATTATCCCAACTATCCAATACCAATCAGAGTTTTTTTCTGAGTGTATATATTCAGGAGCAATCCAATTTATTTTTTCCATATATTTATTTTAGCACTTTTAAGGGTTTCATGTGCGAAGCTATGCCTATGGCACAGGTTATAAGTGCAATATTTTTAATTATATATTGTCCCTCTAAAGTTGGAATCATAAAACGGCTCCATGATATTTGTTGTAAAAAGAATAGAGGCAAGGCGGTGGTTATCATATGTATAAAAAGTAGGGGAATTACAACTCTTTCTAACTTTGGAACCAAAAATAAAATACCTATTAGCATTTCAAATAGGCCAAATAAAATAATAAATAGTTCAAAAGACATAAAAGGGAGTGTTTTTGACAATAAATCACTTACAAGAGGGTTTGCAGGACTTTGGTCTATTATTTTTAAGAACCCAAACCAGAAATATATTATAAATAAACTCAGTCTAGCCACGGGGACAGATATTTTTTTAAAGAAATTTATTAAATGTATATCTAATAATTGTATGTTCATATTATCTTATTTTTGTTATATCTCTCGGGTAAAAAATATCTAGTGTCCATTCAAAAGCAATATGTATTCTTTTTTCCCACGACAAAAATTTGAACAAATAAACCGTTCTCCAGATCCACCATGCTATTTTTCCAGAAATCACAAAACTAAATATTTTTCCAGCGGCAAACCATTGTCCCAAAGAGACCAGTGTTCCTTTTGATTTATAAATAAATTTGGAAAGTTTTTTGTTTTTTATACTAGCTATTATGTTTCTGGCTACAATTTTAGCTTCACTAACAGCTACTTGAGCAAGCATTGGTGGTGGAGGATTTCCATTTAGTTGAGTAACGCAGGCACTGTCTCCTAGGACAAAAATGTTTGGCATATCTATCATTCTCAAAAACTCATCTGTTTCAAGTCTTCCTCCAACGAATTTCGCATTATGCTCCATACATTTTGGAGTAGAGGGAGTAACTCCTGTTGCCCAAACTATAGTATTGGCAGATAAAGTTGATTCATCTGAAAAGTGGATCGTTCCGGGAGATACAGATGAAACCATTTTGCTTAGAAGGAGAGTTACTCCCATTTCTTCCAATCTCTTAGCAGCTATTTTTTGTATTTTTGGGTGAAAAGGTTTTAGTATTTCAGGTCCTGTATTTATAAGAGATATAGATATATCTTTAACATGATACTTTTTATCACCTTTGTAATATCTATTTTTTATTTCACAAGCAAATTCAGCTATTTCAGATACCGTTTCTACTCCAGTAGCACCTCCTCCAACAACCACAAAAGATAAAAGTTTTTTCCTTTCATTCTCATCTTTGGTCAAAGTAGCTTTTTCAAAAGAATCAATAATAGATTGCCTAATGTTTACAGCATCCTCTAAGTTTTTTAGGCCGAGAGAGTTTTCTTTTGCTCCTGGAATGTTATAGTAGTTTGTTTCAGCTCCTGTAGCCAAAACAACATAGTCATAAGGTATCTCACAGTTTTCTGTCTGGATTACCTTTTTTGAAGTATTTATTGAAATAACAATATCTTGGTATATTGTTATACCTGTTTTTTTAAATATTTCTCTTAGAGCTTCTGAAATACTGGTTGGATGAAGTCCTCCTGTGGCTACCTCGTGAAGTAGTGGGGTGAATAAAAAATAATTTGTTTTATTTATTAAGGTTATGTCTAAAACACCTTTTTTAACATAGGGAATAAGGTATTTTGCCGTATAAAGACCTCCAAAACCTGCCCCAACTATGACGATATGCGGTTTAGTAGACATAAAAATTTAGGCGCCTAATTGGCGAATTAGAATATAAATATCCAAACTATAATAACCAGCTCCAACTAAAAATAGAACAGAAAGACCGGCCAATATTATTAAATCCATTTCCCACCCTCCTTTCTCAGAAAATTTTTTTCGCCATACTTTTATTTTAATATAGATTGCTCCCAGCATTATTATCATAAGACCTAAGGCAGCGTATTGAGTTAGAAAACCAATCATTAAGGCAATAGCACCTAGAGGCTCAACAATAGACAGAAGTCTATTTATGTTTATCATAGATTTAGATATTTGCTCATCTGGCCTCATTTTCCACATCCTAAGTTTTTGTATGCCGTGAACTAGAAAAGAAGCTCCTATAGCCAGTCTAAGAAAAATCAGACCGTAATCTATGTATAAATAAAGTGTTTCCATATTTTTTAGTTAAGTATAATTGAATAATTATACCTTAATTTTTCTATTTTTCTATATAGGATTTTGTATATTCGTAAAGAGATGACCAAAAAGCTCCAGCGAAAGAGGCTACAACTAATTCTTCTATTGGTACACCTAGTATAAATAAACCCGAGATATTTTCCAGGTTATAAGAATATTCTACTAAACCTTCAAAAATCAAATTTATTAAAACAAAAACTAAAAAATAAAAACAACTAAAAACAACAGAGGTTACAAATATTTGCTTCCATAAGTCCCTACGATGATAAATTATAAATATAGATCCTAACCCCGAGATGACTACTAGGCCGTAAATAGCTTTTGTGGGGTAAAAAATAGAAAAGATTATTATTGAAATAGCTGTAGTTAGTACAGGGTAGTAATTTTTGGTAGCAGAGCGATTTATTTTTACTAATTTTTTCTTAAATAGGAATTCATAAATAACTGATGCTATACCAGCCATAAAGAAAAAGAATATGAAACTTTCTATTCCAAAACCGTATTTTTCTATCAAACCAAAAAGGGAGTCGGGTTTCCAGTATTGTGGAACCAAAAAATAGTCAAAAAAGCCAAAAGGTAAGCCAATAAAACTTGCCCACAACATTTCTTTCCTCAAATCTTTTCTTTTTATATAAATGAATAGCCAAAAAAGCGAAAGAATAAAACAGCCTGTAATATATGCATATGGATAAGACATTTAAATAAGTATAATTTTTTTGTGGTATTCATTGTACAAAATTCGAATGTATTTTGAAAGTAACCCTGATGCCGACTAAACGACTTAGGATGCGGATTAATTCCGACAAAAAGTATTTTTGGTTTTTTGTATCTATAAAGGATTATGTGTGTCTTTGCTATTTCTCCAAAATGGTTTTTAGAGTCAATGCTTCGTTGTGCTCCATATCTTTCGCACCGTACACGAGCGTGACCATTCCTTTCTTGCCCAGGCGTTTGAGTTCCGCGAGCAGGTCGGTTTTTGACTTGAGTTCGCGCCTGTATTTCACTTGGAACGTCGTCCATCGCTTCGGATCGTGACCAAACCACTTCCGCAACTCGGTGCTCGGGCCGATATCTTTAAGCCACATATCTATCGCTGCTTTTTGTTTCGTAAGGCCACGTGGCCAAAGCCTATCTACTAAAATTCTTCTGCCGTCGTTTTTTGTAGGCTTCTCGTATACGCGTTTAATTCTTATCATAGTGTAATTAATATCCGCTAAATTCTTCAGTCCTGATATTGTCTTCATTGGCGCCGGCTTTCATCAGCATCTCGCGCATTGCTTTGACCATGCCGACAGGCCCGGACAAGTAATAGATCGGGATGGCGATGTCCAGTATGTACCGCTTTAACATGGCGTCGTCGATATACCCACTCTCTCCACTCCATTCGGTTTCGGGAGTATCGGTATAGACGGGGATAAATATGAAATTCTGATTTTCTTTTGCAAAGCCTACCATGTCTGCCGTAAAGGCCGCGTCAGCTGGGGTTTTGTTAGAATACAAAAGTGTTATCTTGTGTGGCAGGTGGTCGTGCGATGCCTGCGCGATAATGCTTCGTACTGGCGTGATGCCGATGCCGCCAATCAGGAAGACGGCTGGCGTGGTCTCGTTCTTATGAAGTTTGAAATCTCCATACGGAGCGTCAAATTTTACTTCCGTACCAATGGGAAGATTTTTAAGTACACGCTTAAAGGCGGTATCCCGCATACGCGTTGCTGTCACGATATTACTTTCGTATGGTGCGTGAGCGAGAGAAAAACCTCTTGTATTTCCTTCTTCATCGGTCTCGGGAGGATTGATCAAAGTAATATCGCAAAATTGTCCGGCGACAAATTCGAATCCGGCTGGCTTTTCCCAATAGAAAGCCATTGTACCGTTTGCAATTTCTTCTTTTTTTGTGAGCTTTATATTGTATATCATGTTATTTTTATGGTTATTTTTTAAACTTCGTTTGAGAATATATAATTTGTCCATTTCTTACTTTTAAAAAAGACGTGAGTCGATATCTTGTGGCAGAAGTGCAGTTCATGATGTCGTGCACAAGCCAACCCTTTGCGGAAATTTGAATTCCGATTTGTTGCGGTGACGATTGCTGGAACTTTGAACCGATAATACGGCTTAGTTACAGCAATGTTGATAAAATTATACGAAAATTAAGGCGAATATACCAAGAAAAGCCGGACTTATTCGATATTCCTACTTTTGCTCAGAAGATTTACTAATTTCCTCAACCTCCTCGTCTCAGAAAGCTTGGATCCTGCAAGCCGGGTAGAGGCACCAGTGGAGGCTATAAGAGTGGCACGCTTGAGCTCCGTCAGTTGGAGTTTCGAAAGATAATCAGTGATCATCTTTCGCGCGGGCGGATTAAAACCACTATATGCTTCTCCGGCGATGTAGTCTTTTATCGGAACCCAACGCCATTCAGAAAATTTCTCCGGTTCCATGAGCTTGGCTTCTTGATCAGTTGTGCAGTAGAACATCAACACCACATCTCCTTCTTTCGCTCCAGGAACTTCGCCAATAAAATCTAAAATTTTCAAATCTGTAATATTAACCTCTTCAGCCGTCTCTCGGCGAAGAGTTTGCTCGATGGTCTCTCCCAAATCTGATCTACCTCCTGGAATTGTCCAAACGGAAATTTTCTTCCACTTGTCGGGCGTATAGTGGCGATGTCCGGTTAACACTTTGCCGTCTTTTACAATGACCGCAATCGGACAGGTGATTTCATCTCCTTGTTTTGTAAGTTGTTCGTTCATAGTTCGAATCCCATCAGGGTTCACTCATTTTATCACTTTTCGGTTTTGAAATGTAGCGCAAAATAAGGGAATTTTAATTGCCACTTTTCAAAACTACTGGCGGTGACGATGTCCCGAAGTTAGAACCAATGAGAACGCTTCATTTCAGCCGTGTTGATAAAATTGTACGTGATTTACGGCAAATTTACAGAGAAAACCCAACCTGCTTTGATATCCCCGGATTTGCTCAGAAAATCTATTGAGGACGAGCTTTCTGTAACAACTCGGACACTGTCACAAACGTATATCCTTCCTGCTTAAGCGCATCAATTATAAGCGGTAAAGCTTGGCGTTGTTCGCCACAGGTATCACACAGGGGGTGTAAAAGAATAATGGAACCAGGCCTTGTGTTCTCAATTGCATTGCTCACGAAGAATTCGGTGGTAGTGCCATAAGTGTCAGGCTCAACATCCCAAATAACCGTTGCTATATCGTGCTTATCCAGATACCACGGTAAGCCCAAGAGTTTCTTACTGTTTGGAGGACGGAATGTAATCTTTCCCTCATATCCAGCCTGTCGAATAAGGCGATTTGTGGTTTGGATTTCATTATTTATGAAATCTTGCGATTTGAAGATTATTCTTTGGTGAGAATATGAATGGTTTCCAAGCTCGTTTCCGTTGGCAACTATCTTTTTTGTTAGATCGGGATATTTTTCGATTTGCTGACCAATTGCGTAAAACGTCGCGGTTACTTGTTTCTGTGCGAGCACATCAAGCACTTCATTCGTATAAGCAGTCGGCGCATCATCAAAGGTGAGTGCGACCACTTTTTCATCTGTGTCTACTCTTGTTATCAACACTCCAAAGACCTGATACGTCCTGGAATTCATGAGTTTGTAAGTGCCATACAAGACGACTATCACCGCAAGCAGTATCGCAATTACAATCAGAAATAGTTTAAAAAATTTATGCATAATTCTAATTTGCCCATTTGGCGGAGGAGGTGAGATTCGAACTCACGGTCCCCGTAAAGAGACTCCTGTTTTCAAGACAGGTGCAATCGGCCACTCTGCCACTCCTCCATATTTTATATTATCTTTCCACTGTTTCTACTGTTATATTATTTTCTCACAATAAAATGAAAAACATGCCAGTGCTTCATATCTCCCTTTGCTGTTGGTCTGTCTGCTTCTTCTTCCTTAAAATCAATAATCTCTAAACCATTCAAAAACTTTTCTGCCTGTTCACGAGTCTGAAAATTCATCTTGTGATCTGGAACATTCCACTCATCTTTTTCACCGAAAAATTGTCCGGTAAGTATTCCACCGGTTTTAAGTGAAGAAGTGATTGATTTGAAAACTCTTTCAAAAGTGTTTTGTGGATTGAATGGTAAAGAGTATTGTGCATTTATGAGATCGTATTTGTCTTCAACAAAATCAAAATCCTCAAAAGTACTGATAACATATGAGACAATTTCTGGTGGAAAGTTTTGAATGATGTCTTGAGCAAGAGGTTTACTGTCTACAGCATTAATATGTTTAAAACCTTTTGAAACGAGGAACTTTACGTCATTCAATGCACCAGAGCCTAAATCCAATGCTTCATTTTTATCATTCACAAAATCCACCGCCTTAACGAGTAGAGGTCGTGGCTTTATGTCCTTTGTCCGTTCAAAGTATTCTTTCCAAGTATTTTCTGACATAGTTGCATATTAGCACATAGTTTTTGATAAAGAAAAAGTCCCACCGTTCGCATTTCGCTACTAGGTGGAACTTGATTCACGGCCGATCCTTACGGATGAGTAATGAAAGTGTACTGGCGTTCGGGACTGAGGAGAGCAACTACTTCCTCCATCTGCTCGAACGTAACCTTTTGCAGATTGTCCCAGACCTCCTGCATGGGAATGATTCGATGATGGTTAACCAATTCACCCGCACATTCTCCACACAGACCTGCTCCAGAATGATCGATCATGAGACACTGCTTGATGCAGGACTCGAGCTTGCGATCAAAGAGATCACGCCGTGATGGAACCATTGAGATGCACTTGCGTACAAGCTCGTTGATATATGGCGTAGCTTCTGGACTGATCTGCCCCTCGATCCGATACTCGCAGACATCCTGTAAATCCTCGAAGTCGATACCGATGCTGTATGCGAGTCCACGTTTTTCGCGAACTTCGTCAAACAGAATCTTTCCGAGAACATTGTTGAACACCCTGCGTGCTTGTCGAGGAAAATCTAACGGAAACGCCCACGTTGCTTTGTAGCCCGTCTGATCAACCTTGAAGTTGACGTGGTCGGACATCTTCACTGTGTGAGACTGTTCCATTGGGATTGCAAATTGATTGAACATTGAAGGAATAGGATTTCTCCGTCCCTCCTTTTGCTTTCCAAACGGACTCCGTTCAAGCTCGGCGATTACTTCTTCGGTCGTGAGACCTCCGAGAATTACCAAGCTCATGTTGGCTGGCGTGTAGTGTTGGTCGTAGAAACCTTGCAGGTCAGCTTCCGTTGCCGAAAGAAAACCCTCAGGACGACCAAGTGGACGATTGTACGTTTCGAGACGATGCCCTTTGAAAAGCGATCGTCGTATTGTCATATCCCATTCCAATTTTTCAAGGAATGGGTACCGCTGATTGAACTCGCGGTAGATGACTTTACGTTCTCTTTCAATATCCTTTTCGAGACGAGCTTCGAGAAGCATCGAACCGAAAATTGAAATTACTTCTCGAAATGTCGACAAATCTGCTGGAACAGCAAACTTGTATCGAGTTGAGAGGTAGTTGGTCCTACCATACTCCGCTCGACCACCAACGCTCTCGATAAACTGCTTCACCGAGTCGTGTGTACGATTCGGAATGTTTTGACTGACACAATGTTCAACGAAGTGAGCGACACCAGGCATCTTGACCTGATCTTCGCGTGCTCCGCTGTGAACGACGATCTCCATTCTAATCCAAGGACGATCCTGGGACATCGAATGAATTTCAAGACCGTTCGGAAGAGCACATTTGTTGAAACCTACATACGGATCGTACATTTCTTCTCCTCTTTTTCGTGGTGAATTTGATGGTTACAAAGAATTTAGTCCATGCCTATTTTAGCACACTTAATGCCACTATGTCAATAGCACCCTTGTTTTTCCATAAAGAGCGAGTACTGAAACTTGAACAGTTTTCTCTCTATGCTTCGGATTACGTTTCTTTATTCACTCGCATATATCAACTACTCGAAAAGTATCGGATGACTGATGAGCTGACTGGAATAGGAATAGGTGTCAGGTACCGTTTTTTTACTTCAATCTCAAAAAATTAAAAACACCCCGAAGGGTGTCTTTAATTTGCGGAGGAGGTGAGAGTTTCTCCCTCGAAAAATCACTTGCCGTCGCAAGTGGTTTTTCTGGGCACCGGTTTGTCGACAAGCCCTGCTGGGCTCGTAGACCGACAAACCGTTCGAATCTCACCCGAAAAACTTTCAGTTTTTCTTCCACCCAAACAAAAAACACCTAACGGTGTTCTTGTTTGCGGAGGAGGTGAGATTCGAACTCACGGTCCCCGTAAAGAGACTCCTGTTTTCAAGACAGGTGCAATCGGCCACTCTGCCACTCCTCCATATTTTATATTATCTTTCCACTGTTTCTACTGTATATTTTTTTGCCACAAAATATATATAAATAATATCCAATATGGCGAAAGTATTTATAATCAATAAAATAATGAACCATTTTTTCTGGGAAAGTTGCGCTGATTTCCATAAAGCAAGCCCTTTCCAAGGTAATGTCCATACTAATACTGCTGCAATTAGCCAAGGATTTATTGTTAACATTTCTGTTGACATGCACACATAATACCAGAAATAAGGCTTAATGCAATGTTTTAGTTTTTGGTATACAATGGCTTTTATGAGGCATTTAGGCATAGATTTTGGGACAAAAAGGGTTGGGCTATCTATATCAGATGATCAAGAGAACATAGCTTTTCCTCTTTCTGTTATAGAAAATTCAGATCATTTGGTAGATGATATTGTTTCAATTTGTTTAGAAAAAGAAGTCAGAGGTGTTGTGGTGGGGGATTCAAAGGATTTTTCTATGAAAGATAATCAGGTTATGAAATATGTAAATATTTTTGTTGCAGATTTCAGAGAAAAAATAAATATTCCAGTGTTTTTTCATCCAGAGTTTTTGACTTCTTTAGAGGCCAAGCAGATACAGGGTAAAAATGATATGTTAGATGCTTCGGCAGCAACGATTATGTTACAAAGTTATTTAGACACACAAAAAAATGATATCAATTGATGATTTTAAAAAAATAGAAATAAAAATAGGACAAATATTGAGTGCGGAAAAAGTAGAAGATACAGACAAGTTGTTAAAATTGTCTGTTGATTTTGGGGAAGAAGCTCCTAGGCAAATAATTTCAGGAATATCTTCTTATTTTGAAGACACAAAAGATTTGGTTGGCAGAAAATGTGCATTTGCTACAAACTTAGAGCCACGCACTATAAAAGGGCTAGAAAGTCAGGGTATGATCCTAGCTGTTTCTGGAGATAATTTTTTTTCATTGTTAGAAGTTTCGGTAAAAGTTTTACCGGGCAGTCCTATAAGATAAAAATAAGTACACTTATTAAAAGTATTTTAGTATAATAAGGTTAATGGTTTTTAAAAAAATTTTTGACACACTCCCTCCTCCAAAATTACTAAACATACCATATTTTGCGGTGTCTGTTTCTGATAAGAATATTCGTTGCATATATCTTTCAAATCGAGGTCAAAAGATAGAACTTGTAAAATCCTCGGAGTACTCTATTCCAGAAGGAGTTATATCTGGAGGTCATATAGAAAATATGGACGAGTTTTCCAATATATTGAAAAAAATAAAAAAAGAATTTGGTTTAAATTATGTAAGAATGTCTATTTCTGAAGAGAAGGCTTATCTTTTTAAAACTAAAATACCAATAGTGAAGAGAAAAGAGGTCCGTGATGCAATAGAGTCCACTCTAGAAGACAATGTCCCTGTGCCTGCAGAAGAGCTTGTCTTTGATTTTGTTGTAAATGACAAGACGGATTTAGATGATAGTTTAGATGTTGTTGTGGTAGCTCTTCCTGTAAAAATAGTTGACTCTTATGTAGAAGCTGTTTCTAAAGCCGGACTTTCAATGATTTCTTTGGAAATTGAATCACAAGCTATTTCGCAATCTCTTTTATCTCGTAATGATAGAAATACTAATATAATAATTTATCTTAATGATGAAAAGATGTCTGTCTATGTTGTCAATAACTCTATAGTCCATTTTACCTCCACTACTTCTATAAAAGGGAATATAAAAGATAATGTCCCTTTTATTTCTCAAGAAGTAAGAAAGATTAGAACATATTGGAAATCCTTAGAGGGTAGTTCTTCTGAAGACAGTATAGAGGAGGTTATAATTTGTGGAGATTTTGTAGAAGAAGATGTCATATCACAGATATCGGTAAATATAAAAATGCCGGTAGTCCTTGGTAATGTGTGGACCAATGTATATAATTTAGATAAGTCTGTCCCAGATATTTCTTTCAAGGATTCTTTAAAATTTGCTCCGGCTATAGGCTTGGCTTTGCCTGAAGATCTTTTAATTTAAATAAAAATGTTTAATTTAATACCAAAATCAGCAAAAAAGATAATTTCAAAGGATTATAAAATAAGGAGATGGGTTGTTGTTTTAACTTTTGTAATATTTGTTCAGCTTTCTCTTATGGTTTTTTTGCTACCATCTTTGGTTCTATCATATTTTAAAGACAAAGATCTTTCAGAAGAAGTTCAGTCTGCAAAAGAGTCAGTTTTATCTAAAGATGCCGCAGCTATCTCTAAAGTTATTACTTCTACAAATACAAGCTTAGATTTGTACGAAAATCTTTTTTCCTATCCTCAGGTGGTGCCCCAGATAAATAAAATAATTTCTTATAAAAACCAGTCTTTAAAATTTACAGATTTTCTTTACCAGTCTACAGGTACTTCAACCTCTCTAATAACTGTGAGGGGGATAGCTAGTACCAGAGACTCTTTGGTTTTGCTTGTGAGAAATCTTGAAGAATCAGGAGTTTTTTATAATGTTGATTTGCCAGTGAGTAATTTAGCAAAAGATAGAAACATTGATTTTTCTGTGAGTCTTTATTTTAAAGAATAAAAATGAATACTTATTTTTTCAAAAAAACAATAGCCATTTATTCTATAATAGTGATAGCTCTGTTGGGTTTACATATTTTTGTTTTTTTAAAAATAAAAAATTACAATCAAAGTATCGCTTCTTTTGAAAACGAACTAATCGTCCAGAAGGATAGGCAGGAAAAGATGTTTTATATGAATCAAATTATTGATCAAAATAAAACTGAAATAGATTTAATAAAAAATTCTGTTGTATCAAAAAATGGTAATGTAGAGTTTATAGAAACAATGGAATCTCTGGCAAAAAATAATAATCTCTCAATAGAAATACAATCTTTGTCTTTTGAACCAGATCCGACTTTAAACAAAGATGAAATGGTTTTCTTTAAGATAAAGGCTTTGACTAAGGGTTCTTGGATCAATATATATACATTTTTATCCCAGATAGAAGCATTACCTTTTTCTATTAGAGTAGACAATATGGCTGCCGTATCTTCTTCTTCAGATTCCCAAAATGGTATAAAGTCTGAGTGGCAAATGACTCTTGATATTAGAGTCTTAAAGTATAAATAATATGGAAGATTTAATTAAAAAAATAAAGAGTTTTTATAGTTCAAATAAAAAAATTTCTTATGAGAAGAAGGGTATAAATCCTAAAAAAGATTGGATAGGTATTTTAAGCGTAGTTTTTATTGTTTTGGTTTTAGGAGGGATCTTTACTATTTATTTTTATATTCAAATAAACAATAGCTCTCTTTTTAAAGAAAATTACGAAGAATCTAGTGTTACTGTTTTAAATAATAAAGCTTTAGATAGGTTTGTAAAAAATATAAATGATAAAAAAGATGTTGTTCAAAGTATAAAAGACGGGAGAATGGCAATGTCTGACCCGTCAGAGTAATCTTTTCTGTTTTTTAAAAATATGTTAATCTGTCTATGTTTGCTCTCGTAGTTCAATGGATAGAACAGAGCTCTTCTAAGGCTTTGATGTAGGTTCGATTCCTGCCGAGAGCACAATTAAAAAAATCCCCTTGGGGATTTTTTTAATTGTGCTCTCGGAGAAATAGTCCGGGAGACTGTTTTGTCAGGAATCGAACGGTTTGTCGACAAACCGGTACCCAGAAAAACACTTGGGGCGGCAAGTGTTTTTTCGAGGGAGATATCCTGCCGAGGACATGTTATTTTATGTTAAAATTATTAAACAGATAATTTTTTGCTTGTTATGCTACTTACTTTAACGGTGCAAGAAATATTGTAAGAAATATCATAAAATTTAGTCTTGAAATATGAAAGACCTGGAGAAAAAAGAAAAAAACAATAATAAGGAAATTTTTGAAAGCTTATTTCAAGAGTATTCTTCTGTGGTCTATCGTCTTTGTTTGTATAAAACTAGCAAAGAAATAGTGGCACAGGATTTAACTCAAGAAACTTTTTTACGCTTGTGGAAGACAATGTCTTCTAGTAAAGAAATATTTAAACCAAAACAGTATATTTATCAAATCGCTAGGAATTTGATTGTAGATTATTATAAGTCAAATAAAACCATTTCTTTAGATGAATTGCAGGAAGAAGGTTTTGATCCGAAAATAGAACAAAGTTCACCAGAAATTTTGTCAGAGATTTCTCTTTTGAAAGAAGTCATTGAGAGTCTGGATACAGAATTTAGAGAAGTTATATATATGAGATTTGTAGAAGGTTTGGGAGTCTCAGAAATATCTGAAATATTAGATATTTCTGAGAATCTCGTCTCAGTCAGAATCAGTAGGGGTAAAGAAAAGTTGAAGGATAAATTTTTATAATATGAAAATGACAGAAGAACAATTTAATGAAATTCAAAAAACTTTTTCTAAAAGGTCTCTTTCTGATGATCAAAAAAACATAATACTCTCGACTATTTATAGAGAAGTGGGGAAGACTGAATTTCAATCAATCCCGGGTTCTGTGGTGGATAGTCCTATAAATTACTATTTTTCTTTTTTTAAGCATAAAACTTTTGTTATTATGGCGAGCTTTTTATTGTTATTATCGGGCACAGCCTATGCTTCTGCCCAAAGTTTGCCAGGAGATTTACTTTATAGGATGAAGGTTAATATGATAGAGCCTACAGTACTTGCTTTTAAATTTAGTGAAGAGTCTAAAAATGAGTACAAGATAGAATTGCTTCAGAAACGAATCGAGGAATTAGAAAAACTAAATAGCAAGAGTGCATTAGATTTAAACTCGCAGAAAGAAAGTTTTAAAGCTACAGTAAAAAACATAAAAATTCTTGAAAAGAGTTCTATCTTCAACGAACAAGGTGAAAATCAAGGTGTTTCCGAGCAGATTAAAATTTATAATGGTCTAATGGGGGATGATTTGAAAGTGGACACAAAAATTGAGATTGAACTAGGTAGTGATTTAGAAGTAAAAAAAGATACAGGAGTAATTGATGGGAAAACAAATGATTTAAAAGATGTTACAAATAAGCCCGATAATGATAGTGGTAGTTTAAATATCAAGAATGATGTTATCGAAAAAGATGAAATTAAGGTTATTGATAATGTGATAAGGAATATTGAAGAAACTCAGGATATAGAACCTAAAATACCTCAATTGTAAGATTTTTTTAAAAATAAAGTCTTGGACCATGTACAATAAAAGTACAGTAGAATAAGTCGAAATTACTGATAAAACATAGATAAAATATAACTTTATGAAAAATTTAATGATAAAAGGGGTGAGTCTTTTAGCTTTATTAGCATTTGTATTTGCACCGATTGTTTCTAACGCCGAGTTAGATGCCAATGTCATAGGAAGTGTGGATTTAGTGTCAAAAACTAATGATAATGTATTAGATGTAAAAATTGATACTGACACAAATGTTGGCACATCTGTGGATACAGATAATGATGGAAAAGTAATGGTTGATACAAGTTCAGGGAGTACTTCAAATCAAGTAAAAGCAGAATCAGATACAAATTCTGCTTTGAAAATTAATACTCTCGGTATTGCTATTACTTCATCTTCACAAGTGAAGTCTGATGCTGATCTTGAGATATTTAGCTCAAATGTTTCTGTAGAGAAAGAAAAAGTTGATAAGGTAGAGATTAAGTCTGATGAGGATGGTGAATCAAAGGTGGAAGTGGTCTATAAACACAGAGGTAGATTATTAGGATTTATTCCAATAACTCTAAAATCAACTACAAGTGTTGAAGCAAACTCAGATTCAGAAATCGTGGTAAAGACAAGAATGCCTTGGTGGAGTTTCTTGGTGGGTAAGGTAGATTACTCAAAAACAGATATTGAGTCAAAAATAAAAAATAACGAAACTGTAAAGGCAAACGCCAAAGCAAATGCTTCTGCAGAATCCAAAGCAAAAGTAGTAGAAGCTGTTATTGCAGAAGTTCAAGCTGATGTTGATGCACAAGCTTCATTAAATAAATAAGATGACTGTGAGTTTATAAACTGAAAACTTAAAACAATAAAACTGCCATTTAGGCAGTTTTATTGTTTTGCATACTAGAATCTATTCTGGTGCGCGATACAGGACTCGAACCTATGACCTTCCCGGTGTAAACGGGTTGCTCTACCAACTGAGCTAATCGCGCGTATAGATATTTATACACTATTACTATCTTTAATTCAAGATTTAATGTGGCATATTAGTGTGCTATATTAGAGCAGAATGGACATAGAAATATTATACGAAGATAAAGATATCTTAGCCATAAACAAGCCCTCAGGGTTGGTTGTTCATGGTGATGGGAGAACAGAAGAGAAGACTCTCGTGGACTGGTTTGTTTATAAATATCCAGAAAGTAAGGACATCGGTGAGTCTTTGGTAGACAAGGATGGTAAAAAAATAGATAGGTCTGGCGTTGTACACAGACTAGATAGAGAAACCTCAGGCGTTTTACTTTTAGCTAAGACTCAGACGGGTTTTGATAATTTAAAATCTCAGTTTCAGACTCGTAATGTAGAAAAAGAATACCATGCTTTTGTTTATGGAAAAGTTAAATTGGATAAGGGTATTATAAATAGACCAATTGGCCGTAGCGGTAAAGATTTCAGAAAAAAGACAGCGCAGAGAGGATCTAGGGGACAGACTAGAGAAGCGGTTACAGAGTATGAAACTATCCTTAGATCCAATAATTATTCTTTCCTTTATGTATTTCCTAAAACAGGTAGAACACACCAAATAAGAGTGCATTTTAAAGCTATAAACTACCCTTTGGTTGCAGATAAACTGTATTCTGGAAGACAAGAAAATACTTTAGGTTTTGAAAGGTTGGCTTTGCACGCTTACTCCATAACTTTTGTAGATCTTCGGGGAGAGAAGATGTCCGCCACAGCTCCTTACCCAGCTGATTTTGAACTAGCCTTAGAAAAGTTGCAAAGTGAGTAGTCTTATGTTAGATTTGTAGTCACTATGGAAAGAGCAGTGTTATCACCAGTAAATATATCTCAAAGAAAATCTTTGGACATTCGTTCAGGGGATACTGTTCGTATACAACAAAGAATTGTTGAGACAGATAAAAAAACAGGTAAACTAAAAACTCGACTCCAAGCTTTTGAAGGTTTAATTATCGCTGTAAAACACGGAAAAGAAGCCGGGGGGACTTTTACAGTTAGAAAGATTGCCTCAGGAGTTGGTGTAGAGAAAATATTTCCTATCTATTCTCCAATGATAGATTCTATTGAAGTAATAAAAAGATCAAAAGTGCGCAGAGCAAAGCTGTATCACATTAGAGATAAAGCAGCCAAGGAAATAAGAAGGCAGATGAGAAACACTAGAGAATTGCCAGATGTCGTTTCAGAGGAAGATGTGGTTTTGGAAGAAGAAGTTCCTGTTGAAATAGAAAAGACAGAAGAGGAAGTGAAAGAATAAACAAAAAATCCCGAGAGGGATTTTTTGTTGTAAAAAATTAAAGTTCAGAATATAATCACAGGATTGCCTAGGTGTTGAAATTGGTAGACAAGCACCCTTGAGGTGGGTGTGCCGAAAGGTGTGGAGGTTCGAGTCCTCTCCTAGGCACCAAATTTATGAAATAAATTTTGACTAGGAGGTCTAGGATTTTTTCAAAAATCCGTAAGACGGACTCGAAGCCCGATTGAGATGTTTTATGAGTTTGCGAAATAAAACAGCTAATTGGGATACTGAGTATGTAAGACTCGAGTCCTCTCCTAGGCACCAGAACAACCTTTCATAATTCGTTCTTATTTTATATAATGAGACCTTATGAATTCATTTCAGATTAAGGTCCTTGCTGTAGTTGCTATGATAGTGGACCATATTGGTTTTGTATTTTTTCCTCAAATCACAGTACTTCGGATAATTGGCAGACTGGCGTTTCCTTTGTTTGCATTTCTTGTCAGCGAAGGTTTTATAAAAACAAGTAATAGGAGAAGATATTTTTTTAGGCTTACTGCTTTTGCCATAATTTCTCATATCCCGTACATATATATGATACGTGCTGGGGGAGGAGAAGGAACTCAGTTAAATATTTTCTTTACCCTAAGTATAGGTCTTCTTTGTTTGATTTTGGTAGATAGATATAAAGACCTTTATCTGAGGACATTTATTGTGGGGGCTGTGCTTTTAGTAGCTATGCTTTTTAGGTTTGAGTACGGAGCTTATGGAGTACTTCTTATTCTTTCTAGCTACTTGTTTATTAAATCTCATATAAAAGGTTTGGCTAGTATATTTTTTATAAGTATTTTTAATGTATTCTATCGTATCGTGTATTTAGCGACACATCTACAGATATATGCTTTGGGAGCAATACCTTTTATGTATCTATATAATGGACAAAAAGGTCCAGATGGTTATAGAAATTGGTTTTATTATATTTATCCAGTTCATATGGTGGTTATTGCATTATTGGCTTATATAATAAAATAGAAGTAAGGTGGATGATTTGTGGAAAAAAGAGCACGATAAAGAGGATTTTTTCAGGTATTTTGTGGGTACTAGCTAGACTTTTCAAGCGTTTATCTGGTATAAATGAAGAAGCCTTATATTTGTGTATAAGGGCAAATAATAATGGTGGCTATGGTGTAGCGGTAGCACGCGAGCTTGTGGAGCTCTCTGTCTGGGTTCAACTCCCAGTAGCCACCCCAAAGTAAATTAAGGAAGAAATACGAGTAGACTAATCTGTTTTATGATACGATTGATTATAAAGAATATATGAGAAATGAATACTTGTTTTCCGCTAATCTTATTTTCGTTGTACATTTTTTGCTGGTTTTAGTTGTTGCTTTTGGTTGGCTCATTCCCGGAAAATTCTTTTACGTTTTTTTGACTTTTTTTGTACTGACTTTTATTTCTGAAATTGCTTTCGGATATTGTGCTTTAACAAAAATAGAATTTGATCTTAGGAGAAGAATTGATCCAGATAAAAAATTTGATAAATCTTGTATCGCACACTATATTCGTAGTTGGAGAGGTCTTCCTCCGAGAGAATCTTTTATTACTCAAAAAACTTTTTTGCAAAATAACTCTTTTATAATTTTAATGCTTGGTCTGCTTCTTGTAAGTCTATTATGGAGGATTTTTGTGTATTAAAAAACAATCTACTGGTATAATTTTATTATGAAAAAAGTAATAATATTTCTATTTATTTTAATTATTTTAGTTTTAGCTTTTTGGTTTGGGCTAAGTTTTAACAATGAAAAACAATATGTTTCACCAGAGACTGTGGTTGTAATGTTTTTTAAAAATCTTTCAGATAAAAATTATGAGAAGGCTTTAGAATATTACGGAGGGAGCTTTGAAACTTTAGAGACATGGAATCCTGAAATATCTTCCCTAAATAAAATAGAGCTTATAAAAACAGGATGTGAACAAAATGGTTTAAACTGTTTACCTGTTAGAAGTATTGTTGTTGACCCCTCTGTTTCAGTTGATGGTTTAAATAAAAATGGTTTATATGACAGAATAGTTCCATACACAGTCACTTTTGAAAAAATAGGTGGAGGTCTTTTTGAAATAGGTCCTTGTTGCGGAGAAGAAGATAATGGTCAGAGATTTAGTGAGTTCACTGTGTTTATAGCAGAAAAAAATGGAAGTTATTTGGTTTTGACTCTTCCTCCTTATACACCTTAATTTAGTATTTTATCAATGTTGTAATAACAAATATTAAATATATTGCTATCAGGACATAGCTTTCTTTTCTAGTTATTTTTTCTTGTGTTCTTGTAAACATAAAAAAAGCTAATATTGCTATAATTAGAAATATCCTGTTCATGAAAAAAGAACCGAGACCAGTTACATTTATTGGACTTATTAAAGTAACTATACCAAGAACAAGTGAAGCGGGAATGATAACTGCACCCATTAGATTTCCAAGAATCATAAATGTTTCTTCTCTGCGAGCAGAATAAATAGCAAAATATACTTCGGGTAGAGCGCTGCCAAAAGCTATGATCAAAGAACCTACTATGACTAAAGGCAGACCAAGGCTTGTGGCTAAAAAGGTAGATGATAAAACTATTCCTTGGGCGGCAATAAAAAGAAGACTAGTACCAAAAAAAATTTTAAAAGCATCCTTCAGTCCTTCTTTGGTCCCACTTATTGCATTGGGGTGAATATTTCCTTCAATAGCCTTTGAGAATCTTTCTTTCTTAGAAAATAACCAAAAAATGTAAATAAAAAAGAATGATATTAGGATAATACCATCTGCTCTAGAAAGGATTCCATCTACTATTAAAATAATAGGTAAGAGAGCTGCTCCAAGTGTAAACATAGAAGTTGATTGGATAGTCTTACTTTCGGCTGAGATTTCTTTTGTTGGTGAAAAGAGTACAGCCAGTCCTACAGCTATAGTCAGATCTATTAAGTTATTTCCCATAATATCACCAAGAGAAAGCTCGGGGATACCTTTCAAAGCTGAAGTTATACCTATAAGTAAGTTTGGTATAGATGAGGCAACCGCCATAACAAAAAACGCCACAACGAATTCTTTTAAACCGAAGTATTTGGATAATCTGACTAGACTGTTGACCATTATTTCTCCTGATATATAAAGTAGACCACAGGAGGAAACAAAGATTAGAATGTTTATTATTGGTGTCATTGTGTCTAATTGTAACATTTCGGGATAACTTTAGGTGCAAATAAATTTTATTTGGTATAATAGACTATATGAAAAATTCAAAAAATATTATTATAGGTTTGGCTTCAGTTTTAGTTTTAGCCTTTATTATGTATGTGTATTTGGCTTATAGTGTAAACCAAAATGGTGGGGTATTAGATTTAAATGAAAACACTGATACAGAGGATGCTAATCAAAATACGACATCAAAAGATACAAATACAAAAAATACAGCTTCTCAGGACAAGGCTTATCTTGGTGTAGACGGTATTTATGTTGTGAAATATACAGATGAGGGTTTTGTACCAAGCAATCTACAAATACCTAGAGGTAAAAGTATTCGTTTTATAAATAATTCTTCTAAAGGAATGAGAGTTTCTTCAGATGAAAAAGCTTCTCCAACTTTTAGTGAATTAACTCAGTCTGAAACAGTAGGAAAGGGTTCAACCTATACATTTTCTTTTGTTAAAGAAGGTCTATGGGTTTATTACAACGGAGCAATTCCTTCACATAGAGGTTCAGTCGTTGTTTATTAAAAAATATGAGTGATTATTCCTCTTACTTAGAAACAAAAAAATACCAGACAAAGTATAGGGCTCATTTTATTACCATAACTCCAGATATAAATCAGGCTATAAAAAAATCTGGTATAAAAAGAGGAACAGTAACCATCCAAACTCATCACACAACCTGTGGGGTATGGATAAATGAGGATGAAAAAAACTTAGTAGGGCCATCCGAGGAGCTCGGATATACAGCAGACTTAAGAAAGATACTAGATAATTTTGCTAGTCCAACTTTGGGGTATGGACATAATGATGTCTGTGATCCAAAAAATCCAGAAGGTAAAAGAAACACTCATTTGTGTGAGCCAGATGAAAATGGGGTTATTCACGAGTGTATAAATGGACACTCTCATGCTCAGGCCTTACTTATTCATCCATCTCTCTCTTGTATAGTAGATGATGGTCAAATATTGAAAGGTAATTGGCAACAGATAATGTTAGTTGAGCTTGACCATGATAGGGAAAGAACGGTATCTTTTCTAATACAAGGTATTAAGGAATAAGATATGTATACATTAAAACCATCAGAAGATTATAGTCTCCTAGATAGTGGAGAAGGATATAAGCTGGAAAAATTTGGCGCATTTTTGGTATCAAGACCAGACCCTCAAGCTATCTGGAAAAAAAAGCTGAAAGAAGAATGGTCTTTGGCGGATTTTGAGTTTATTCAGAAAGGACAAAATGGTAAATGGAGAAAAAATAAAGAAGTACCAAAAGATTGGGTTATGAGTCTAAGTGGAATTTTATTTAACCTAACAATGGGGAATTTTAAGCACTTAGGAATTTTTCCTGAACAGTCTGTGCATTTCAAGTGGCTTAAAGATAAAATAGAAGAAGGTATAAAAGAAAATGACACGGTTTCTGTTTTAAATTTATTTGGTTATACAGGCGGAGCATCTGTATTTTCCGCAAAATGTGGAGCAGAGGTTTGTCATGTAGATGCTTCAAGAGTATCAGTTGATACGGCTTTTAAAAATTGTGATTTAAATAATTTAGAGAAAGCACCAATAAAGTTTATTGTAGATGATGTTAAAAAATTTATAGAGAAAGAAATTCGTCGTGGAAAAACTTACGACATTGTAATAATGGACCCACCTCTTTATGGAAGGGGAACAAAAAATGAAGTTTGGAATTTGAATACTGATTTACCAAAACTTCTTTCAAAAATACCCAAGCTTCTTTCAAAAAATAAATCAGCGGTTTTGTTAAATGGATACGCTTCAAACTACTCTCATATAACATATAAACAAGTTTTAGAATCAAACATGGCTTTAGAGGGAAAATACTCTTCTGATGAGATTTATATAGAGGAGACATCCGGAAGGCTTTTACCTGTCGGTATTTTTTCTAAGTGGGAGAAATAAAAAAATAGACAGTGGTATCAAACCACTGTCTTTATAATGCCCAGTTCAGGGCGGTTTATTTGCTTTCCTTTGTACGAGACTCGGTCTTCTCGCTTCTGGGTTTCTCTGGACCCCTTCTTTTAATAGAAGGAAGGGGCCCCAGGATATTATCAACGTTATTTTCTGGTACTGGCGCGAGACGCGCTAGAAATTCATCTTCATGAACTGACATAAATATCCTTTCTTTTTATAAATTATCATTGATTATTCTAGTTTGCAAGGTATAGTGTTATGATTATACAAACCTATGATATTTTCTGGCACACAAATTAGAGATGAAATAATACCTAAATTAAGACAGGGTTTTTCTTTGCTAGAGTATAAATCTCAGTTAGTTATAGTTCAAATAGGTGAAAACGAGGTTTCTTCTGTCTATATAAATCAAAAGAAGAAAATCGGGGATTCTTTAGGGGTAAAAGTTTTGAGTATAAATTTGTCTGAAGAAGTGGAAGAAAATGAAATACTGGATGTTATCTCTGGATATAATGATGATGAAGAAACTCTAGGAATAATTGTTCAACTACCAATTCCAGATAAATTTGATACTAGAAAGATTTTGGATTCTATAAAACCCGAAAAGGATATAGATGGCCTTGGCTCTATTCAAACAGGATTTCTTTTAACCAAAAATCCAAAAGCTTTTGTGCCAGCTACCGCCAGAGGTGTTTTGTCTATTTTGGATTATTACAAAGTAGAATTAAGTGGTACGGATGTGGTAATTGTCGGTAGATCAAATCTAGTAGGGTTACCCACTGCTATTTCCTGTATACATAGAGATGCTACTGTAACTGTGTGTAATTCTCATACTAAAAACCTAGATCAAATAACAAGTAAGGCAGATATTCTAATTGTGGCTTGTGGTAAGCCAAAATTGATTACTGAAAACTTCATTAAAAAAGGAGCTATTGTGATAGATATTGGTATACATAAAATAGAAAAAGGTCTTTGTGGGGATGTTGATTTTGAAAAAGTTTCAGAAAAAGTTTCTGGTATAACACCGGTTCCAGGGGGAGTAGGGCCTTTGACCGTTATCTCTTTATTTCAAAATCTTCTGGATGCCTCAAAGAGGTAGATATGGTATAATAGGTGGGTTATAAGGTAATAATTAATATCATGTATCAATTTTTAGACGATTCAAGGAAAAAACAATTTTTTAATATCATTATTGCTATAGGTATACTTTTGTCTTTATTTCTAGCGGTCAAGGCTATAAATGCTGTAAAAGAATACTCTAATATAGGAAAAGGTATTTACCCTTCAAACACTATATCAGTCTCTGGAACAGCTGAAGTTTTTGCTATACCAGATACAGCTTCTCTTTCTTTTTCTGTAGTTGAAGAAGGAAAAGATGTGGCAGAAGCACGAGATAAATCTGCCAAGAAAATTAATTCTATCATTGACTCTATAAAATCTATGGGGGTTGAGGATAAAGATATAAAAACAACAGGGTACAATGCCTATCCTAGATATGACTACACAAGGGTTCTTTGTAATGAATTTTCTTGCCCACCTAGTAAACAAGTCTTGATAGGTTATGAAGTTTCTCAGACAATCACTTTAAAAATTAGAAAGACTGATAAAGCAGGAGAAATTTTGACAAAGGTTGGAGATCTAGGAGCTTCAAATATAAGTGGTTTAGACTTTGTTGTTGACGATATGGATGCTATAAAAGCAGAAGCTAGAGAGAAAGCCATAGCTAATGCTAAAGATAAAGCAAAAGCTCTTTCAAAATCTCTCAATGTAAAACTTGTTGATATTGTAAGTTTTTATGAAATGGAACCTTCCGACATATACGGTAGAGGGATGGGAGGTCAAGCTTATGATGAAAAACTAATGTCAGCCTCTCCTGTCGTGCCACAACTACCCGTTGGTGAAAACAAATATGTTTCAAATGTCTCTATAACCTATGAGATAAGATAGAAAGACATCGTGTCTTTAAAATACAAAAAACCTCTATTTCTAGAGGTTTTTTGTTGTATTGACTATCCATTTATAATAGAGTACTATTATTTCATTGCCCCTCGGGGGTTTTTTACTAAACAAACATTACATTTATGAGCATAATAAATTATCTTAAAGACACACAAGGAGAGTTGAAGCATGTAAATTGGCCATCAAAAAAACAAGCTATAATATTTAGTATTGTGGTGGTACTTATTTCTGTATTCACAGCCTTTTTCTTGGGTTTCTTTGATTATATATTTCAACTAATTCTTAATAAATTCGTTATTTAAAAATATGTCTAAACAACAAATATCAGAAGGTAGAAATTGGTATGTTATACATACATACGCTGGATATGAGAATGCTGTTATGAGAAATTTAAAACAGCGTATAGAGTCTTTGGGAATGAACGACAAGATTTTTAATGTTATTGTTCCAACAGAAAAGAAAATAAAAATAAAAGGTGGAAAAAGAGTAGAAGATGAAGAAAAAATATATCCAGGATATATTTTAGTGGATATGGTGGTGACTGATGATTCTTGGTATGTTGTTAGAAATACTCCTCGTGTGACCGGGTTTGTTGGCTCTGGAGTCTACCCAGTACCGGTAGATAAAAAAGAAATAGAAGATTTGTTTTCTAGAATGAATTCTCATACCTTAAAACACAAGATTGATTTGTCAGTGGATGACAATATTATGATAGTAGACGGACCATTTAAAGATCTTGAGGGTAAAGTTTCAGAAGTGGACGAAGAAAGAGGAAAGATAAAGGTATTGGTGGCTATGTTTGGAAGAGAAACCCCTGTAGAGCTAGATTTTTTACAGGTCAAAAAGGCTTGATTGGGATGATGTTGAAAATATAAGATTATTAGTATATAGTTTGGCTTCCTGTGCTTCTCGGGAAAACATTAAATAAATATAAAAATCATGGCAAAAAAGATTATTAAAAGACTAAAGCTGATCATAGAAGGGGGTAAAGCTACTCCCGCTGGAACAACAGGTCCAGCTCTAGGTCAAGCTGGTGTAAATATTGGTGAATTTGTAAAACAATTCAATGATGCTACCTCAAAACAAATGGGTGAGGTTATTCCTGTAGAAATCTCTGTTTATGAAGATAGGACTTTCTCTTTTATTACTAAAACTTCTCCTGCGACAAACCTAATACTTAAGGCCTTAGGAAAAGATAAAGGTTCAGGAAAAGCAAACACTTCTAAAATAGGTTCAATAACAAAGGCTCAGTTGAAAGAAATTGCTGAGAAGAAGATGGCTGACTTGAATGCTAACGATATTGATGCAGCGATGAAAATAATTGCTGGTTCTGCTAGAAGCATGGGGGTTGATGTGAAATAGGTAACATCAACCGATCTTTTGAGGTGTTTTGTTCGATTAGAAACAAAAGACCCAAAGGATGTACTGATCCTGTAAGGATTTGATGTGAATTAAAGAACATCAGCCGATCTTTTGAGGTGTGTTGTGGATAATATACTTGACTTTTTACATCGATCTATATTATACTAATTAGACAAAAGGTGCCTTCGGGTACCTTTTGTATTTTTATATTAAAGAATAAATACTAATATTTGAAAAGTGTTTAATTGCATATTTATATGGTATGACTAGTTCAGATTCTGTTCATTGAGGAGGAAGAAATGGCGACAGTCAAAGAAATTTTGAATGCAGGAAGTTCTGTACAAAGCAAGTACATGGCTTCATTCGAAGAATTGGGTGGAGTAGTTTCTCTATTCAAAGCTTCTGGATACAAAATTGTCCTGACCCAAGGTGTGTATGACATGTTTCATGTTGGTCATGGAAGATACATACTTGAAGCAGCTTCTCATGGCGATATTTTAATCATAGGAGTAGATTCTGACGAATTGACTAAGTCAATGAAAGGACCTGGTCGTCCTTTTGATGATTTCGATCAGAGGATTGAAGTCCTAGCAATGCTCTCTGCGGTTAATATCATTGTAAAAAGAGATCTGGGTCAAGATAAGTATGATCTTATTAAACTTGTTAAACCAGACGTTTTGATTATGTCTCAAACAACTCGGTCTTTTGGAGAAGAAGACGTTGAAAATCTAAAAGACTTCTGTGGTAAAATAGAGTGGTTAGAGGCAAAAGCAGCACAAACAACCACAGCTAAACTCAGACGAATGGCTGATGAGCACGGTTTAGAAACAGCCAAGAGAATTGTTGAGGCTATGAACCCTGTTTTAGAGCCTCTTGGAGCAAAAATTCAAGTGGTTGTGAATGGAGGAAAATAAGATGGCTAATCTTGTAGCTTATATTCCAGTCCTAAACTACCGGCACATAGAGTGGTTTAGAAAACATTCTAATAGCAGTCTCCATCTGATTTCGCAAGAAATGGCCGAAAGTCTCCTCCCAAGATTATCTAGGAACATGGTTGCTGTGCCCACGGGCATTACGGCTAAATCAATTATTGCCAATGAACTTTGCAGAAGAGTCTGTGATTTTAACTCAAAAATAGGATTTTTTGCTGGACGGGAGTTCATTCTTCCAGATGAGGATATTTCTCATCTAGTAGCAGAAAGATACCTATTAGATTCTATATCTCATTTTGAAAGGATTTGGTCTAGATGGGATATGACAGCGGTTAAAGCATCTCAGCCAATTATTTCAGACTGTGAAATCAGTCTGGATGAAACTGATTTTTCTAGAATTTTTCAATCCAACCAGATTTCTCAAAGATCTCCGGATTGGTGGAGACAGGTTGGAATAATAGCGTTTAGAGAGGACAGACTGTTGGCTTGTGGTTGGAATGAACACTTTCCTACAGAGTATGAAACGGGCATTTTTGGAGATCCTCGTCTAAATTTCGATGCAGGTGATCCTTCTGGCATGGATGCTTATGTTTCTCTTCATGCTGAAGAGTATCTAATTGCCTTCTGTTCTCGGGAAGGGATTTCACTTGAAGGAGCATCTCTATACATAAATACATTTCCTTGTGGCCGATGTGCAAGAGCACTATCTCTGACAGGCGTCAAAGAACTTTTTTTTGGAGAAGGATATAGCTTCCTTAAAGGGTTCGATGTCCTTTCCAGTAAAGGTATAAGGATTGTGCATGTAAAAGACCCCAGATCAGCCTAAGGCTGACTGGGGTCTATTTTTTGTGCCCAAGGGTAACAAGTAATCTATTTTCTTGGTTCATTTTTTTTGTTTTCTTTTTCCCAACTAAAAAATGAAAATGTAGATGATCCAAAGTTGCGCCTGTGTAAGCCATATCTCCAGATCTTATAAAAACTGAATAGCCTTTTACTTTTAATTTATTTTTTAACCATTTTATTGATTTAAAAAAATCTAATCCAGATTTATCACTGATTTCTTCGGTATCTTTTATATGTTTTTTACTTACTATTAAGTAATGGTGTTCTGCTCCCTGATAAGGGAAATCATTGGCTGTTATAAACCAGTATTTGTTGCTATGTATTATTGGAGAGGAGTGAGTTAATTTAAATCCATTTTTACAAAAATGACATTCATTATTTTTTTTAAGTTCCTGCATTTTACGAGTCTGTTCAGGATGTCTACTGTTATCTAAGTTCATTTTTATCATAAGTAATCATATTTTATCATTTTTATTAAAAAAGCAAGTCGCCTCGGCTTACGCCTCGGCGACTTGTGTTATTTTTAGACCACAGCATCTGCCAGTTTCATTGCCGGATGATACTTGTAGTCTTTTAGGTCGAAATGAGTAGAACGAAAATCAAGGATGTTTTTTATTCTTTTTCCCTCTTCTGTTAGATGCATACTAGGAAAGGGAAATGATGTTCGGTTGATTATTTCATCGACCTCTCCCATATGCCGTTCGTATATCTGACAATCATGCGGAGCATGGATAAACAGACCCGGTTCGTGACCAGTAATATTACATATTGCAAGCATCAGTGCTGCATATTGAATCATATTTGAAGGAACTCCAATTGGGAAATCAGCAGACCTTTGATCCATCCGTAGATTAAGTTTGTCATTTAGGATGGTGATTTGTATATCACCATGACATGGGGCCACCACAACCTTTCTAACCATTTCTTCGTGCTGAAGACAGTATTGAGGTATCCATGTACTTACCTTGTGAGTTCTTATTTCTGGATACTTTTTAATCTGTTTTATCAAATTAACTATTTGGTTAAATGGTTTTGGTATCCACTTACCTCCATCTGGATATCCCAGAATGTTTTGCCAATCAAAATGGGGGAAAGATGCAAATGCTGGACCATAAGATCCTGGACCCATATCGTATGGTTCAAGACCAAATTGGGCACATTTTTCAGGTGTCGCCCAACTTTTTTGCCACCAGTCAACACCCCAATCTTCTGCTAGTATTCTGGCATCTCTTACGCCGTTTATAAATGCAAACAGTTCAGAGATAGGCTTTCTCCAAAAACCAATTTTTCTTTCAGTCAGTATAGGGAAGCCGTTACAGAGATCAAATTCCATAGGAGGAACAGTTAAAGAAGTATATGTTCCGTCTGTTTGGAACCTGCTTTTTGTAAAAACTCCAGTTTCTTTTATCATTCTAAGACGGTTTTTGTATTGTGTGTCAGGCACCCTCTTGTTTAAGGGTAAATAATTCGGTTCCATTTTCATCTCCTTTCAAAGATCGACTCTAGCGAGATACGATCATTTATTTGTTTTTAGTCAAAAAGAAAGCGCTTTATGGGCGCTTTTTGTAAGTAACAAATTTGTAAGACATCCCTGTTTTGGAAAGATGTTCTTCGGATGAATCAACCCGCCATTCTTTTCCGAGTTCGGGGAAATAGGCTGTTCCATCTATATCTGTATTTATGTGGGTTGCAATAACCCTATCTGCAAAAGGAAGAAAAATTTTGTAGACATCTTCTCCTCCACAGATAAAGATCTTTTGTCCATATTTTTGGATTTTACGTGCTTTAGCAAGTGCTTCGCGCACGCTGTGTACAATAAAGACATTATCGTAATCACATTTCCATTCTTTGTTTTTTGTTAAGACTATAGAAATTCTTCCCGGGAGGGGTTTTCCTAAGATCTCCAAAATATTTTGGAAAGTTGATCTTCCAAAGATACAAATATTTTCAAAAGTGGTTTTTTTGAAGTGTTGCATATCTTCTGGTAGGTGCCAGAGCATACCCTCAACACCTTTGTTTCCAATAACATTTCTTTTTGCCATGGCTACAATTATTGTGAGTTTGGATGTCTTAATATTGTTTAAATCTTCATAATGAACAGTTTTTCTTTTTCTCGTTGCCGGGGTCATTTCTTTATTCCTTTCTTCTGATCCGAATGCTATCCTTTATAAAAATCAAAGTCAATGATATTATGGCTTTATGATTTTAAAGGTTAAAAAACTTGATTCAGAAGCAATTTTGCCAAATTATGCGCATAGTTGGGATGCTGGGATAGATATGTTTTCAGTTGAAGATGTTACACTAGTTCCTGGTCAAATAGGTAAAATAAAAAGTGGTATAGCCGTAGAGATTCCAGAAGGTTTTGTTGGTCTTTGTTGGGATAAAAGTGGTTTATCTATGAACCATTCAATAAAAGTTATGGGTGGGGTGATAGATTCTGGGTTTAGAGGAGAGATTATTTTTGGAGTAATTAACCTAGGAAAAGAAAATTATACTTTTAAAAAAGGGGACAAGGTTTTACAGATGCTTATTCAGAAGGTTGAAAAAGTAGAGGTTGTGGAATTTAAAGAACTTTCTTTCACAGATAGAGGAGAAAAAGGTTTTGGAAGTACGGGAAAATAATAAAATGACAATACATCATAAGATAAAAAAATGGATAGAAGAAACATTAAAAGTTGATAAAGACTTTGTTTTGGAATATCCAGCAGATCCATCGCATGGTGATTTTGCTACAAACGTAGCTATGGTTGAATATAGAAAAATCTCAAAAATCCTTGATTCTAATGTTCCAGAGGGAAAACATAAAGAAGATGGATTAAGGTGGGTAGGTGAAGCAAATAATCCAAGAGAATTAGCAGAGAAGTATAAACAAATATTAGAAGAAAATAAAATAGATGAGGTTTCCGGAGTTTTTGTAGCTGGTCCTGGGTTTATAAATATAACAATAGACCCAAAACTTTTTGCTTTGGCTATAGAAAAGATAGATAAAGTAGGGGAAACTTTTGGTGAAAATAAGCACTATGCAGGTTCTAGGTTTTTGATTGAATATGCCCAACCAAATCCTTTCAAAGAATTTCATATTGGTCATATGATGAATAATGTCATAGGGGAGTCTGTAGCTAAACTTATTGAAAGCCAAGGAAATGAAGTTGTTAGATTTTCATATCATGGAGATGTTGGTCTTCATGTGGCTAAAACTATTTGGGGAGTAATAAATCTAGGTGTTGGTACAAATTTAAATATAAAAACTTTGGGTCAAGCTTATGCTCTTGGAGCAAAATTTTATGAAGATGATGATGTTGTTAAAAAAGAAATAATTGAAATAAATAAAAAAATTTACGATAAATCTGATCAAGAGATAAATATTTTGTATGATAAAGGTCGTCAAATTTCTTTGGATGATTTTGAAAAAATCTATGAAAGATTGGGTAGTCATTTTGATCATCACTTTTATGAAAGTGAATCAGCTCCAGTTGGTAAAAAATTGGTAGAGGAATTTTTAGAGAAAGGTGTTTTTGAAAAAAGTGAAGGAGCTATTATTTTTAAAGGAGAAAAAGTTGGACTTCATACAAGAGTTTTTTTAAATTCTGATGGTTTGCCCACATATGAAGCAAAGGAAATTGGTTTGATGTATATAAAAAAAGAAAAATATTCTCCGTTTGATATTTCTATTACTGTTACGGCAAACGAACAAGACGCATTTTTCAAGGTAGTAGAAAAAGCCCTAGAAGAAGTTTTTCCTGAATTAAATGGAAAGTTACTTCACTTGTCTCATGGTCTGATAAAACTTCCTTCTGGAAAGATGTCTTCTAGAACAGGAGATGTCTTAACAGCAGAGTGGATTATAGATACCCTTAAAGAGGGATCAATAAATAAAATACGTGAACCACTTATATCTCCAGAAGAAAAGGAGATTATAGCTGAGATGGTCGCTTTAGGTGCTTTGAAATTTTCTATATTGCGCCAAGCTATAGGAGGAGATATTGTTTTTGATATAAATAAAGCATTGTCTTTGGATGGAGACTCGGGACCATACTTACAATATTCAGTGGTTAGAGCCGAAGCTCTTTTGAGAAAGTCTAGAGGTCAGATAGAAATATCGGGAAAACAACCCGAAGGTTGGAAGGTTACTCTTTTGGAGCGATTACTTGAAAGATTTCCATCTATCTTGGAGAGATCAACAAATGAATATGCTCCACATCATTTGGTTACTTATCTGACAGCTTTATCTTCAGAATTTAATTCTTTCTATTCAGTAGAAAAAATAATTGATAATGAAAATGTAAATTCATCTTATAAACTAGCTATAGTTAAAGCTTTTATTTATGTTATGACTTCTGGTTTAAATATTTTAGGTATTAAAATTCCTGAAAGAATGTAGTTTTTGAAAAAATACCCTAAGGTGCTAGTATTATATTTATGAAAGAAGAAGAGTCTAATAAAAGTGAAGTTGTCCAAAAAGAAGAAAAAATACTAGATTTTTGGCAAAAAAACAAAATTTTTGAAAAAACTTTGGAAAAAGAAAATCCAGAAGGCAATTTTGTTTTTTTCGATGGGCCACCTTTTGCAACTGGACTCCCTCATTACGGGCATATTTTGCCTGGAACAGTAAAAGATTTAATACCGAGGTATCAGACAATGAAAGGGAAGAAGGTCTTGCGTCGTTGGGGCTGGGATTGTCATGGATTACCAATAGAAAACTTGATAGAAAAAGAACTCGGTCTTTCTAGTAAAAGAGACATAGAAAAATATGGAGTAGAAAAATTTAACTTGGCTGCCAGAAATGCTGTGTTTAGATACAGGGATGAATGGAAAAAAATAATTCCACGCTCTGGTAGATGGGTTGATATGGAAAATGATTACCGAACAATGGATTCAACTTATACTGAGTCTGTCTGGTGGTCTTTTAAAAATCTTTATGATAAAAAACTAATTTATAAAGATTTCAAAACAATGCATATTTGTCCGCATTGTGAGACAACTCTTTCAAATTTAGAGGTCAGTCAAGGTTACAAAGACATAACAGATATTTCTGTATACGTAAAAGTAAAACTTTTAGACGAAGAAAATACATTTGCTTTGATATGGACAACAACTCCTTGGACTCTTCCTGGAAATGTAGCTTTGGCTGTAAATCCAGATTTTGATTATGTAAAAGCGAAAAAAGGTGATGTTTTTTTTATCTTATTAAAAGATCTTGCTCTAAAAGTTTTGAAAGACAACTATGAAATCGTAGATGAATTTAAGGGAAAGAAGCTTGTAGGTAAATCATATGAGCCAATTTTCTCGTATTATAAAAATTCAAACTTGGATAATTTAGAAAATGCTTGGAAAATATATGATGCGGATTTTGTTGATGTAGAAACAGGAACAGGAATTGTTCATATCGCTAGTGCTTTTGGTGAAGATGATATGAATTTGGGTAAAAAAAATGAATTACCTTTTATTCAACATGTTGGTATGGATGGAACTTTTAAAGAGGAGGTTTCTTTTTTAGCTGGGCAAAAAGTTAAACCCATAGAGGATCATCAAAAATCAGATGTGGAAATAATAAAATATCTAGCGAAAGAAGGAAGTTTGTTTGCTAAAGAAAAAATAATTCACTCTTATCCTCATTGCTGGAGATGTGCTACACCTCTTTTGAATTACGCTACCTCTTCTTGGTTTGTTAAGGTTACTCTCTTGAAAGATAAGATGATAGATTTAAATAATAAAATAAACTGGAAGCCGGCTTTTATTGGGGAAGGTAGATTTGGTAATTGGTTGGAGGGAGCAAGAGATTGGAGTATTTCTCGGGGAAGGTTTTGGGGAGCACCTCTTCCTGTATGGGAAAATGAATCTGAAGAAAGATTTGTTATAGGTTCAGTAGAAGACCTAAAAAATTATATAGGAAGAAAAAACAAATATTTTCTAATGAGACATGCTGAGTCAGAAGACAATGCCCATGGCAACCTAATTAATTCTAAAGATACGACCATAAATCCTCTTACCGAAGAAGGTATTTCGCAAGCTAAAGCCTCTGTCAAAAATCTAAAAGATAAAAAAATAGATCTAATAATTCATTCTCCTTTTCTTCGCACAAAACAAACAAGTCAAATAATTGCCGAAGAATTGGGTATACCCAAAGAATCTGTCTTGGAAGAAGAAAAAATAGTGGAATTACAAGCGGGGGAATATGATAGGAAATCATGGGAAGAGTTTATAGAAAACTTTTCTTCTATAAAAGAGAAGTTTGAAAAGAACATTGGGGAAGCTGAATCATGGGAAGATGTGAGAAAAAGATCAATGAGCTTTATTTATGATATAGATTCAAAATATGAAGGTAAAAATATCTTGATCGTAAGTCACGGAGCTCCTCTAAATCTTATAATGATGGGGTCTAGAGGTTTTTCTACAAATCAGATGATTAAGTATTTTCATAGCGATATCTTTAGTAATGCTGAAATAAAAGAATGTGATTTTGTCTCTCTCCCTCATAATGAAAAATATGAAATAGATTTGCATAGACCTTATATAGATGATGTCGTTCTTAAGGATAAAAAAGGGAATCTTTTGAAAAGAGTTCCAGAGGTTTTTGATACTTGGTATGACTCTGGATCTATGTCTTTTGCTCAACAACATTATCCTTTTGAAAATAAAGAGTTATTTGAGTCTAAAAATAATTCTCTATTTCCAGCGGATTTTATAGCTGAAGGATTGGACCAGACTAGAGGTTGGTTTTATACACTACTTGTTTTGGGCACAGGTCTATTTAATAAATCTCCATACAATAGTGTGATTGTGAACGGTTTGGTTTTGGCTGAGGACGGTAGAAAAATGTCAAAGAGTTTGAAAAACTATCCAGATCCGATGGATATAATAAATAAATATGGAGCAGATGCTTTAAGGTATTACCTCATGTCTTCTTCTGTTGTTAGAACTGAAGATCTAAATTTTTCGGAAAAAGGTGTAGACGAGATATATAAAAAACTTATACAAAAGATTTATAACGTCCTATCTTTTTATCAGATGTATTCTACAGATTATGTTTCTGTATATGAAAAAAGTTCAAATGTACTGGACCAATGGATTGTTTATAGGTTAAAAGAGTTGTTGGACACAGTTACTAAACATTTAGATAGTTACGAAATAGAGAAAGCAGCAAGACCTATAATGGATTTTGTTGAAGATTTATCTACTTGGTATATAAGGAGATCTAGGGAAAGATTTAAATCAGATAACTTTCAAGATAGAAAAGATGTTTCTGATACGACATCATATATTTTAAAAGAATTATCAAAAATAATGGCTCCCATAACACCTTTTATTGCTGAAGAGGTTTATTTGGAAATAACAAAAGGTTTAAAAAAGGAAAGTGTTCATTTAGAAAAGTGGCCAAATTTGAAAGAAATAGTTATTGACCAAAATGTTTTAGATAATATGTCCAAAACTAGAGAAATTGTTTCAAAAGCTTTAGATCTGAGACAAGCTTCAGGTATAAAAGTAAGACAACCATTAGCATCTTTGATTGTAGAGGATAATTTATCAGAAGAATTTTTTAATATAATTGCTGATGAGGTTAATGTTAAGAAGGTCAGCCCTTCTCCAAGCCCGTCTCAGGAAAATTTTGAAATGTTTTTAGATACAAATATAACAGACGATCTTTTTGAAGAAGGCTTAGCTAGAGAGATAATAAGAGAGATTCAGGATTTAAGGAAAAAGGAAAATTTTGACCCAAATCAAAAAGTAAAAATAAAATTACTATCTGATAAAAAAACAAAAAATATCTTTGATAAATATCTTGAGATGATATCTAAAGTAACCCTGGTTTCAGAAGTTGAATATGAAGAAAGTGACGAAAGGTCTATTTCTGTCATAGTTTAATGTCTTATCATATATATACAACAGCTGGTATAGTTTTGAAAAAGAATCATTTTAATGAGGCTAATTCTTTGTTCTATATCTTAACAGAAGATTTGGGACTAATAATTGCTTCTGCTCAAGGGGTTAGACTCCAGTCTTCAAAGTTAGGTAGTTCTTTGCAGGAATTTTCTTTAGTAACCCTTTCTTGTGTTAAAGGTAAAGGGGGTTGGAAAATAACAAACTCTATAGCCAGAGAAAATTTTTTCTTTGATAAACCTATTTATGTTCAGAAATTCATTACGAATTTGTCTAGAGTTTTAATTCGTATGATGCCAGGAGAAGAAAATAACCAAGATATTTTTTATTTAGTTGAAGGATCTTTTTCTTGGTTAAAGAATTTGAGCAAGGAAAGTATAGATTCGTTTGAGATACTTTGCAATTTAAGGGTTTTACATAACCTGGGGTATGTGGATAGAAACCCTGGTACAGAAGTATTTTTGGGATCTTCGGATAAATGGGACGAGCTATTACTCTGCAAGGTTTTAAAAAATAAAAATCTCCTGTTGGGCTATATAAATAAAGGTTTGAAAGAAAGCCATTTGTGATATAATTGTTGAGTATGGAATTTGATAAAAGTCGTATAGAAAGATTAAAAAGATCTCTTTATTCAAGAGACGAATCCTTGGTCCCAAAAGAAAAACGCACTCCAGTTAGAGAAGAAGAATTTTCTGCGCCGAAAAATTGGGGAGATGATCGTTCTTTTGAATTTTCAACAGAAGAAATGTCTAAAAAAAATAACTCTTTTTTCAACAAATTTTTTGCCTTCTCTCTTCTATTTTTTGTTATATCAATTGGGTTGGCTGGTTTTATATTTTTTGGAGGATTAAATCTCATTTCTTCAAACAATGTTGATATAAAAGTCGTTGGTCCTAGTACGGTTGCATCTGGGGAAGAACTAGATTTTGTGGTATCTGTAGTAAATCAAAATAGAACTGATTTGGATGAAGTTACACTATCTTTGGAATATCCAGAAGGGACTCGTTTAGCCGGAGATAATGGAGAACCTATTGTCAGAGATAAGATAGATTTGGGAACTTTAGAAAAAGGAAAAACAAAAGATTCGTCTTTCAGGGTCTCTGTATTTGGTGAAAAGGATTCTATAAGACCTATAGTGATGAAAGTTAATTACCGCGTTTCTGGTTCAAATGCTGTGTTCTCTAAAGAGAAAACATATGAAATTGTCATAAACTCTTCTCCTATTCTCTTAAAAGTAAATTACCCTAAAGAAGTAAATTCTGGGCAGCCTATTACTCTTTCATTGGACGTAACTTCAAATTCAATTGTGCCGGTTGAAAATACTTTACTAAAAATAGAGTATCCTTATGGTTTTTCTTATAAAGAGTCTAGTTTAAAACCAGTTAGAGATGATTCGGTTTGGAATTTGGGAACAATGAAAGATGGAGATAAGAAGACTTTGAAAGTGACCGGTGTTTTGATAGGACAAGATTTAGAAGACCGGTCTTTTAGAATATCAGTTGGAAGTCAGAATAACTCAGTCGGAGAATTTGATACAGATTTAGCTGTGGAACAGGCTACTGTCGGTATCAGAAAATCTTTTTTTAACCTTGGTATAAAATCAACTAGCGAATTTTATAATGTAGGGGAGACTGCATTTATGGATGTATCTTGGCAAAATACTTTACCAGAGAAATTATCAAACAATCGTATAGAGATAGTTTTGTCTGGAAATGCGTTTGACCGCAACGGTGTTTCTGCTGTAACAGGTGGTTATTATAGGTCATTGGATAGCAGTATTATATGGGATAAAAATACTACGCCACTTTTTGGTGAGTTAGTCTCAGGTAGTTCTGGTAAGGTATCTTTTTCTGTTAAACCTTTATCTGATATTTCCAATATAAGAAATATTAAAAATCCACATATAGATATGAAAGTTACTATGCTCGGAGATAGGTCTAACAGTGGAGAAACAATCTCTTCGACAGAAGATGTCTCTGTTAAATTTTCTACTTTATTAAATTTAACTTCTAGAGTGTACAGGTCTTTTACTGGTATGCAGAACAGTGGGCCTATTCCTCCCAAGGCTGATGTTGAATCAACATATACTATTTCTTGGACACTAACCAATACTGTTAATGATACTTCAGATGTTTCTATTTCAGCTCAATTACCAGTATATGTTTCTTGGAAAGGGGAAACTTCTCCAAATACAGAGAGTATAAGTTATGATCCAAGTACCCGTAAGGTTATATGGAATGTTGGAAATGTCTCTTTTGGAACAGGTTTTGTATACTCTCCAAAGCAAGTCTCTTTTAAGGTCGGATTAATTCCAAGCGTTAACCAGGTTGGATCTAGTCCTGAGATCCTTTTCCCTTCGACGATTTCTGGTAAAGATTTGTATACAGGTAAAAACCTATCAGGCAGCACTTCTTCTGTGAACACCTTTTTCTCTGACTTAAGCTTTAAGCCAGGAGATGAAAAGGTTGTTAATTAGGGTAGTTTTGAGGTAGTATACTGTCTATAAATATGGCAAAAGAAAATAAAAATGAATTAATGGAGAAGATTGTATCTCTTTGCAAAAGGAGAGGATTTATATTCCAAGGATCAGAAATATATGGTGGCTTGGCCGGCACATGGGACTATGGTCCTTATGGAGCTTCTCTTTCTTATAATATAAAGGAATTGTGGTGGAAACATTTTGTTAGTGAACAGGAAAATATTTTTGGAATCTCAACGCCTACAATAATGCCAGAAGCTGTTTGGAGAGCCAGCGGACATCTTTCTGGATTTACAGACCCAATGATAGAGTGTAAAAAATGTCACCATCGTTTTAGAGCGGACCATCTAGATAAAAAAAATCTTGAATCAAAAAAATGTCCTGATTGTGGTGGAGAATTGGGAGAAGAAAAGGCTTTCAATTTAATGTTCCCTTTGAATATGGGGAGTAGTTCAGATAGTATCGCTTATTTGCGTGGAGAGATCGCTCCTGGAATGTTTGTTAATTTTAAAAATATATTAGACACAATGCGTCCAAGTCTTCCTTTTGGTATTGCTCAAATAGGTAAGGCTTATAGAAATGAAATAGCTCCAAGAGATTTTCTCTTTAGGGTTCGCGAGTTTGATCTTATGGAATTTGAATTCTTTTTAAAGGAAGAGGATTGGGAAAAGTATTTTGAGTTTTGGAGAAGTGAAATGTGGAGATGGGTAGAAAGAGTGGGAATAAATAAAGAAATGGTCTATGAGTTGGAGGTTTCTTCTGAGGATAGAGCTCATTATTCAAAGCGTACAATCGATTTTGAGTTTGAGTGGCCATTTGGAAGAAAGGAATTGTATGGACTAGCGTATAGAACAGATCATGATTTGAAAAGTCATTCAGCTGGATCTGGTACAGATTTAAGTTACTTTGATGAGAGCACAAAAGAAAAATTTATTCCTCATGTTGTGGAACCATCAATGGGTCATGGCAGAACAATGCTTGCTGTTCTCGTTTCGTCATACAGAGAAGATGAGATGAACGGAGAGGTAAGAAGTTATTTAGCTTTTAAACCATCCATTGCTCCTATCAAAGTAGCTGTTTTTCCACTTCTTAAAAATAAACCAGAGCTTGTAGAGAAGGCTCGTGAAATTTATAAAATTCTAAAAAAAGAATTCAGTTCAGTTGAGTTTGATGATAATGGTAATATTGGTAAGAGATACAGAAGACAAGACGAGATAGGAACTCCTTTTTGTGTAACTATCGATTTTGAAACAATTGAAAAAGATAATGCAATAACTGTTAGGGATAGAGATACGGGTGTGCAGACGAGGGTGGGTACTTCAGAGCTTATAGCCTATATAAAAGAAAGAATGGTTTAACCTTGACATAATCTCTGTTTGGTAGTATAATATATCTTAACTTTTTTATTTTTTAAATTGTGGTATATTCACTTGGTATAGTCATGTGTCTATAAAAACGGCTTAAAATAAAGGTATTATATGAATTATAACCAAAAAGTGCTTAAAAATGGCTTAACAGTCATCACATCTCCTATGAAAGATAGTCCATCTGTGACTGTTTTAGTTATGGTATCTGCTGGCTCTAAATATGAAGATAGAAGTATAAATGGAATATCTCATTTTTTGGAACACATGTGTTTTAAAGGAACACATAAGAGGCCTACAGCTTTTCATATTTCTAGAGAATTAGATAGCATAGGATCTCAAAATAACGCTTTCACTGCTCAAGAATTTACAGGATATTATGCTAAAGCTCATCCACAATATTTAGAATCTATTATGGATGTGGTTTCCGATATATATTTAAATCCCACTTTTGATCCTGCTGAGATAGAAAGAGAAAGAGGAGTAATAATAGAGGAAATGAATATGTACGAAGATATGCCTCATAGATTGGTCCAAGAAGTTTTTATGGAAACTTTGTATAAAGATCAACCTGCTGGTTACTGGGTGATTGGAACAAAAGAAAATATTCTAAAAATTACTAGGGAAGATTTTTTAGCTTATAGAAAAAAACATTATGTGGCAGAGGGTACGACTGTTTTTGTTTCTGGAGATATAGACGAAGAAAAAGTTCTTGCTCTAGTTGAAAATTATTTTAGTAGTATTCCAGTATCTCCAAAAGAGGCACCTAAAAAAGTTGTGGAGAGTCAAACAAAACCAGAACTAAACATAAGAGATAAAGATACAGATCAAACTCATCTTGTCTTAGGAGTTAAAACATTTGGTGGGGATGATAAGAGAAATAGTACCTTAAGTGTACTAAACTCTATTTTGGGTGGAGGTATGAGCTCTAGACTTTTTCAAAAACTCAGAGAGGAAATGGGAGTAGGGTATTATGTTAGATCTGAAACAGACGAATATATTGATCATGGATATTTAGCTATATCTACTGGTGTGGATACAAGTCGAGTTGTAGAAGTGGTAAAAGCAATCATTTTTGAATTAAAAAGATTTGTAGTCGAACCTGTTTTAGAGGCGGAGCTCAAGAAAGCTAAAGACTATCTGGTTGGTAGTACTTTTTTAGGACTTGAATCTTCTGATTCTGTTGCAGAGTACTATGCTATGCAAAAAATTGTTTCATCTAAACTTGTAACCCCTTCCGAATTGGCTTCAGAGATTCAGTCTGTAACAGCCGAGGAGGTTATGGAATTGGCAAAAGAGATAATGATTGACTCTCGTTTAAATATGGCTATTGTAGGAAATATAAAAAATAGAGAAGAGATTGAAGCAGAACTGCATTTTTAGTTTTTTACAAATGGTGGACTCGGTGTTATTATATTAGTAATATGCAATCTAATAAACAAACATTAGAAATAAGCTCCGGTACAATAATTAGATTTATATTAATTTGTATTGTTTTTTTTGTACTTTTCTTAGTTAAAGATCTAATATTGGTTGTTTTGATGGCTATACTTGTAGCTTCTGCTGTAGAACCAGCTACTCAATGGTTTGTAAAAAGGAAAGCTCCTAGATTATTAGCCGTCATACTTGTTTATTTGATGATAGCTTCTGTTATAATAAGCATCGTTTATTTTCTAATTTTACCTCTTTTAACAGACTCAACTAATTTTTTAAAAAACCTTCCTTCATACTTTAATGAAAAAACATTAAACGATATAAGCCAAAATGATTTACTCCAACCATTTTCCAGTCTAAAAGATACTATAAATGTTGGGGATGTTGTTAAAAATATGAATAGTTTTATTAGTAGCTTGTCTTCCAGTACTTTCAGTACGGTGTCTTCTATCTTTGGCGGTATATTGAGTTTTATTTTGATTATTGTTTTATCATTTTACCTTTCTGTTGACGAAAATGGTGTGGCTAAATTTTTAAGAATGGTTACCCCATTAAAGCACGAAAAATATGTCATAAATTTATGGAATAGGTCTCAAAGAAAAATAGGACTTTGGATGCAAGGCCAGTTAGTTTTGGCTGTTATAGTTGGTATGTTGGTTTATTTAGGACTGACTCTTCTTGGTGTTGAAAATGCGCTTCTTTTAGCATTTTTAGCGGCAGCCTTCGAAATAATTCCTCTGTTTGGACCTGTTCTGTCTGCAATACCGGCTATTGCTTTGGCTTTTGTAGATGGAGGAATAACTTTAGCTATTTTAGTAATGGGCTGGTATCTTATAGTTCAACAATTTGAGAATCATCTTATATATCCTTTGGTTGTAAAAAATGTTGTAGGAGTGTCACCTATAGTTTCAATTCTTTCTCTTGTTATTGGTTATACCTTGGCAGGATTTCTGGGTCTTATCCTTTCTGTACCCATAGCCGCAGCTTTGATTGAATATTTTGATGATTTGGAAAAAGATAAACTCTCCAAATCTAAAGAAGAGATTTAGATTATGATTAAAACCTTTTATATAACCACTCCAATATTTTACCCAAATGCGAATTTACATATGGGTCATGCATACACAGTAACTGTCTGTGATATTTTAACTAGGTACCACAAACTTGTAGGAGAAGAAACTTATTTTTTAACTGGTTCAGATGAAAACACGGGAAAGATTTTGAAAGCAGTAGAAGAAAGAGGTGAGAAAGTTTCAGATTATTTAGATGCAATATCAGAAAATTTTAAAAATTTATATAAAAGTTTGGACATTTCTTATGACCAGTTCATAAGAACGAGTGATAAAAAAAATCATTGGCCTGGAGCTTTGGCTATGTGGGAGAGGCTTGTTTCTTCTGGTGATATATACAAAGCTACTTACAAGGGTTTATATTGTGTCGGTTGTGAGACTTTTTATAAAGAGAAAGATTTGGTGGATGGTAAATGCCCAATTCATCAGACAATTCCAGAAGAAATAGAAGAAGATAATTATTTTTTTAGACTTTCAAAATATTCTGTTAAGATAAAAGAAAAAATAAGAAACGAGGAAATAAAAATTGTTCCAACATCAAGAAAAAATGAAATTCTTGCTCTACTCGATAGAGGACTTGAAGATGTTAGTTTTTCTCGTCCTATAAAAAATGTTCCACACGGAATACCTGTACCAAATGATCCAGAACAGGTTATTTATGTTTGGTGTGATGCTTTAGTTAACTATATTTCTGCCTTAGGTTTTGGTAGAGATGATGATTTGTTTAAGAAATTTTGGCCAGCTGATGTGCATGTAATAGGTAAAGATATACTTCGTTTTCACACTGCTATATGGCCGGCAATGCTTATGTCAGCCAACCTTCCTCTTCCAAAATCAGTCTTTGTTCATGGTCTTATAACTTCTGGTGGAGTAAAAATGTCAAAAACTTTGGGTAATGTTGTTGATCCTTATGATTTAATAAATCAGTATGGTAGAGATGCTGTTAGGTATTATTTTGCTAGAGAAATTTCACCATTTGAAGATGGAGATTTAACTGTTGAGAGATTTAAAGAAAGCTACAATGCAAATTTAGCAAATGGCGTTGGTAATTTGGTTTCCAGAATAATGAAAATGTCAGAAGATAATCTAGACAAGCCCATAGAAATACCAGAGTTTAAATTATCTGATGAATACAAAAAATATTTAGAAAATTTTGAAATAAATAAGGCCTGTGATCTTGTTTGGCAAGAAATAGGAGATATAGATAAGTACATTCAAGATAATAAACCATTTAAGATTGTTAAAGAAAACAAAGAAGAGGGAGTAAAGATGATAAAAGAGCTTGTGTCTAAACTTTATATGGTGGCAACTCTTTTAGAGCCGATTATGCCAGAAACATCAGGAAAAATAAAAGGACTTGTAAAATTAAATAAATCTCCAGAAAAGCCTCTGTTTTTAAGAAAGGAGTAACTCAGTATTGTCTTTTAAAAAACGGATAAATTTTTGCTAAAATTTTCCTCGTGTTCGCGCCGTTGCACTCGCAATGTTTTTAAAAAACAATACTGAGTTATAATATGAGTACTTATTAAATAGTAGTGTTAATATTATTTTATGGATTTTGAATATATAGATATACATTCTCATCTCTATTTTCCAGATTATGAGCCTGATAGAGAAAGACAAATAGAAGAAATGAAGAAGGCTAAAATAGCTACGATTTCTATTGGCACAAATTTTGAGACTTCCAAAATGTGTATAGACCTTGCAGAGAAAAATCAAAACATCTTTGCTTGCGTGGGTCAGCATCCGGGTGATTTAAATACTGCATCTATTTTTGATAGAGATATAATTCAGCTGACCAAAAACAAGAGAGTTGTTTCTATTGGTGAGTGTGGTCTGGATTATTTTAGACTTCCTGTAGATAATAAAATTTTGAAAGAAATACAGAAAAGTATTTTTATTGATCATATAAATCTTTCGGTTGAGACTGGTAAACCTTTAATGCTTCATATAAGACCAAGTCCAAAAAGTTTTGATGCTTATTTAGAAGCCCTAGAGATTTTAGAGAGTAAATTCAAAGAAGTTGGAGATAAACTAAAAGGCAACGCACATTTTTTTGCTGGTGATATGGATATTCTTAAAAGATTTTTGAATATTGGTTTTACAGCATCTTTTACAGGGGTTATTACTTTTGTAAAAGATTATGATGAATTTATAAAATATATTCCAAATGAAAAGATAATGTCAGAAACAGATTCTCCTTTTGTGGCCCCAAATCCTTACAGAGGGCAGAGAAATTCTCCTTTATATATACCAGAGGTAGTAAAGAGAATAGCCGAGATAAAAAGTGAGCCATTGGAAAAGGTAAAAAAAGCCTTAGTAGATACCGCTATTTCCTCTTTTGGTCTTATTTAGGTCAAAAAATTTATATTTGCCATAGAAGGACTTTTATGATAGTCTAACCGGTATGGAAAAAGAAGAAAAAACCAAAGAGAAAGGTAGTGATATGACCGTTTACGAAGTGTCATATTTGCTTCTTCCGTCCCTTGCTTTAGAGCAAGTTCCTGCTGTTGTTGGGGAAATCAAAAACTCAATAAATACAGCAGGCGGTGAGGTTGTTTCAGGCGAAGATCCGATTTTGATTGATCTCGCTTATACAATGACAAAAATTGTTCAGACCCAAAGATACAAGTGTGATTCAGGTTACTTTGGCTGGACAAAATTTGAACTAACTGCGGATGGTATGGAGGCGGTGAAAAAGGCACTAGACGCAAATGATAATATCCTGCGATATTTATTAGTAAAGACAGTAAAAGAAAATACTCTTTTGCAAGGTAAAATGATGCTTAAGAAGGAAGATGTAAAGAGGGAATATTCAGAAGAAACTATTGAAGACTCTGATGAGGTTTCAGAATCAGAACCAGAATCAGATAAGGTTTCAGAAGAGGGGGATATAGACAAAAGTATAGATGATCTTGTTATTAATTAATAAAAAAGATTATGTACTTAAACAAAGCACTTATTATAGGTAATTTAACTAGAGATCCTGAATTAAAGTCTTTGCCGTCTGGTATTAGAGTGGCTAGTTTTTCTGTGGCCACAAATAGAGTTTGGAAAAATAAAGATGGAGCAAAACAAGAAAGTGTTGACTACCACAATGTTGTTGTCTTCGGTAGACAAGCTGATATTGTGGGACAATATCTTAAGAAAGGAGGATCAGTTTTAGTTGAAGGCAGAATGCAGACTAGAAGCTGGGATGATGCTTCAGGAACAAAAAAATACAGAACAGAGATTATTGCAGATAGGGTACAGTTTGGTCCTAGAAGGGAAGGAGGTTCACCTAGCTATGATGCTGGAAGTAGTTCTCAAGATGAAGAAAAGAAAGCATTGGATACTATAGAGTATCCAGAAGAAGAGATTAACCCAGAAGACATACCCTTCTAAATTTCCAAATCTGGCGAACTCCTTTGTTGGACTTCGGTAAAATAATTTTCACTTTATACTTATAAAGCTCAAATTATTTTCCTTGTCCGCCTCGGATTTCATCCAGATTATGAAAATTAGAACCTAAGTGAAAATTAAAATAAATTAATAAAATTATAAAAGAAATATGAAACAGTGCTATTTTACTCAAAATAATATAAAACACATAGACTACAAAGATGTAGATATGTTGAAGAAATTCCTAAACCCACACGCTAGGATCCTTTCAAGAAAGAAGACGGGAGTGGCCACAAAGAATCAAAGAAAGCTAGCTTTGGCAGTCAAAAGAGCTCGTTTTATGGGTCTCGTACCATTTGTATCTAGATAGAGAAAAACCCGCTACTTGGCGAGTTTTTCGATGGGCTTAACGGACGATGAGGAGATAACTTTAGATTCTCCCATTAAAGCTATATTTGTACGATTTAATGCTCCTGTATCGTTGGGGTTTATACTTTTTATTAGTGCAAAGAAGGTTTTGAGTGGGCAGACAAACACTCCTCCACCACTTCCAACTTTCTTATAAAGTACCGGAGCGCCCGCTTGGATTTCTCCATGCCCATTGTAAACAATATGGACAAGGAGTTTTCCCAGTGACCACCCCAAAAGAAGTGCCATCCGTTCAACTTCTGTATTTGTGTCCAAAGAACACCTCCTAAGGTAGGATATTATTTTATTGTAGGTTAGTCAATTAAAAACTATTTCCAATTCTTTCGGTGTATTCTCCTGTTTCTGTATTTATTCTAACGATTTCACCTTCTTTTATAAACATAGGAACATTTATCATGATTCCTGTTTCAACTTTTACTTGTTTTGTGGCGCCAGAAGAAGTATTTCCTCTTACGGCTTCATGAGCTTCTGTAACTTTTAAATCTACTTTTATAGGGAATTTGATGCCTATGACTTTCTCATCAAACTCTAGGGCCGTAAGAGTATCATTCTCTTTTATAAATTTTATTTGATTTCCCAGTGTATTTTCGTCGATTTTGAATCGGTTTTTCGGGTCTTCTGGGTCGCAGAACCAGTATTCACCTTTATTATTATATAAATATTTTATTTCTCTATTTTCTATCTGAGCTTCTTCAACTTTTTCGGACACATGAAAAGACCTTTCAGTCACTTTCCCTGTGATCATATTTTTTAGTTTTGTGGCATTAACAGGTTTTCTCTGTTGTTTTCTAAATACATGAGATGATATAACCTCATAAGGGTCACCATCTAAAATGATAACTTTTCTTTCTACTATTTCGCTGTATTCTAGCATTGCCATATTTTTTCTAGTTAAGTTTAAATACTAGGGCAGTATAGCGGAAAAACCTAAGTTTTTCAACCTTTAAGGTTTATTTTTTATATAAAGTAGTTTAAATGAATTCTTACTCACCACTCTCCTCACTCTCACCGGTAGGAGTAGGAGATACAGAACCTCCATTTTTATGTAGCTCATCTTTAATTTTCTTCAAGATTTCACTTGATACTTTTTTATCTTCTTTTAGAAATTGTCTTGTAGAGTCATAACCTCGTCCAAGTTTTATATCACCATAAGAGTAAGAAGATCCAGATTTTTGGATTATTTTCATTTTTTCACCTAAGGCGATTATTTCTCCTTCTCTTGAGATTCCTTCGTTGTACATTAGATCAAATTCTGTTTGTTTAAACGGAGCTGCTACTTTATTTTTTACTACTTTTACTCTTATTCTACCTCCCATAACTTCTTCACCTTTTTTTATTTGAGCGATACGACGAATATCTATTCTAACAGATGTATAAAATTTCAAAGCTTTTCCTCCTGGAGTAGTTTCTGGATTTCCAAACATCACACCTATTTGCATACGGATTTGGTTTATAAAGATAACAACAGTTTTAGATTTTGCTACTATGGCTGTGAGTTTTCTAAGAGCTTGGGACATAAGGCGAGCTTGTTTTCCAACATGATGAGCTCCCATATCTCCCTCTATTTCATCTTTTGGTGTAAGAGCTGCCACTGAGTCTATTACAATAACATCCAATTTTCCTGATCTAACAAGGGATTCCACTATTTCCAAAGCTTGTTCTCCTGTATCTGGTTGAGAAATAAGTAATTCTTGTATTTTTACACCGAGTCTTTTTGAATATTCAGGATCCATAGCGTGTTCAGCGTCTATGAAAGCACATATACCTCCTTTTTTCTGAGCTTCAGCTATGACGTGTAGTGATAGGGTAGTCTTTCCTGATGATTCCGGGCCAAAGATTTCTATTATCCTTCCTCTAGGTAGACCTCCGACTCCTAGAGCAGCATCTAGACCAATGGAACCAGTAGAGATGGCGTTTACATCTACATGGGGTTTATCTCCGAGCATCATTATAGAGTCGTCTCCAAATTTTGTTTTTATTTCTCTTAAAGTATCTTCTATTTCTGATGTGCCAACTTTATCCTTATCTTTCTTTGGTGTTTTTGTTTTTTTCATAATTTTCCAAATAAGCAAGACTGATGTTTTAAGAAAGTCTTGTTTTTAATTATTGTTAATATTCTTTCAGTACAAGCTTCAGTTGTTTTTCCGTATAGGAGCCAAACTTGTCGGAAGCATCTAGCTTAATTATATTATAGCCTGTAGATAGGAGCAATTCCTCTTCAAAATAGCCATTTGTGTCCGTGTATATTTTTCTATCATTTAGGTTTATATAAGCAATATTTTTAGCTCTTCCTGATATTTGGACTAATGTGGAATGGATAGTACTACCGTTTTTTGGGAATTCTATTTCTATGACCGGCCCCCTTATTATTTTATTTGCTTGAAAAGCTGTGTATCCGAATAAAACAAGTCCAAAAAGAGATAATATACCAATTCTTAATATTGATGAGGCATTTCTATTCATGATTTTCTTCACTAGACTCTGTCTTTTCTAGTATTTCTCTTGGTTTAGCACCAGAACCCGGTCCAATAACACCTCTTTCCTCTAACATATCTATGAGTCTTGCGGCTCTAGCATAGCCAACACCAAGTTTTCTTTGTAGATATGATGTGGAAGCTTTACCGGCTTCTAAGACCGTCATACGGGCATCCTCGTATAAATCATCTTCATCTGCAATAGACCTTTCCTCTCCTAGGGTTGCTTCAAAAATAGAGTTTTTATTATTTGCTCCAGTTAGATCTATTTCATCAGGCATATCACTTTCGTAACTTTGAGCAAGATATTTCGCAACTGCTTTCACTTCACTTTCAGAAATATATGCAGATTGTATACGCTGAGGTTGAGACATTTCACCTGAGAGGTAGAGCATATCACCAGCACCTAGTAGTTTTTCAGCTCCACCCATATCCAAGATAGTTCTTGAATCTATTTGAGAAGAAACCTGCAAGGCTATTCTAGAAGGGATGTTTGCTTTTATAAGACCTGTAATGACATTTACAGAAGGTCTTTGTGTGGATAGTATCAAGTGTATACCGACCGCACGAGACATTTGAGCTAGTCTGACAATAGCGGATTCTAATTCTCTAGGGTAAGCCTGCATAATATCAGCTAGTTCATCTATAACTATAATGATGTAAGGCATTGTTTCTATTCGTTTTTCCTCATCGGTAGCAGATCTATCTTTTACTTTCTTTATCTGAGGTTCAACAATATTTTTATGATATGATTCAACGTTTTGTAAGGATTCTGCTTGGAGAACATCATATCTTCTATCCATTTCTTTGGCAGCCCATTTTAGAGATAGAATAGCTTTTTTTGCATCAGTTATGACAGGAGTTAGTAGGTGAGGTATTTTGTTGTACAAAGTCAGTTCAACTCTCTTTGGGTCAACCATAATAAATTTTAAATTGTCCGGTGAGTTTCTAAAAAGAAGAGAGTTTATAATTGCGTGTATTGTTACAGATTTACCTGAGCCAGTTGCTCCAGCAATAAGTAGGTGAGGGGATTTAGCTAAGTTTGCAAAATAAGACATTCCAGAGATTCCTTTACCAAGTGACATAAGTAAAGCTTTGTCTGAGTTTTGAAACTCTGGTGACGAAAGGAGTGTTCCAAGTCCAACAGTTGTTTTTGTACTATTTGGTATTTCTATACCAACCAAAGATTTTCCAGGAATAGGAGCTTCTATACGTATTGGGTGAGCAGCTAAAGCAAGAGACAGATCATTTTGAAGACCGACAATTCTAGATAGCTTTACTCCCTCCGCAGGTTTTAGAGCATATCTAGTAATAGATGGTCCTATAGATATTTCATCCATTTCTACACTGATTCCAAAGTTTGCCAGAGTCCTTTTTATTATATTTGAGTTTGCCTTTATATCTCCAACTCCAGGTTTACCTTTGTCTTTCTCTAGAAGTGAAAGAGGGGGAGGAGTAAATTCTCTACCGTTAAATGTTATGCCATTCATAAAGAAACCATCATCTTTTTTATCGGAAGGTTTTGGTGGCTCTGGAGCTTTGGTTGTAGCTTTTTCTGCTTCTGCCATTGCTACAGCTTTTTGTGATTCTGGGGAGAGAATAATCTCTGGATCTTCATCATCTAAATCATCCGAAGTCTCTTCTTTTTTGCTTCCAAAAAAAGTAGGAAAGGAAGAGAGTTTTAGTGGAGTATCAAACATCACCAAAAATGAGATTATTATAAAACCAAAAAGCAAAATAATACTGACATAAATATCAAACATTCCTAAAAGTGGTTCGGAAATGAACCCTCCCAATATTCCTCCTTTGTTTGGGAAAGTAATATTTATTACAGCTAGTGAAGATATAAAAAAAAGTAAGCCACCTATAGTATGAGTCATAGCTAGCTTGTTTTTTAGAGTTTTAAAAAAAGATACTCCTAAAATAAAAAATAGGATTGGTATTATATAGTACCCAGTTCCAAATAAATATGAGAAGAGTTTAAAAGTTCCTTTTCCAACAGGACCTCCTATATTGAAAGCGGCAAGTAGAAAAAAAATGGAGATTAAAAAAAATAAAATAGCCAAAACTCCTTGGAAAGTTTCTGTTTTCAAATAAGTAATAACAACGGAATCAGAATTATTGTTTTTATCCTTCTTTACTTTAGAGTTCTTTTTATTCTTGCGTGACATATGATTTCATTTTAACAAATATGCAGACATAAAGAAAACTAGCCATGAGACTTGCGAAGATGTCTTTTAATGGAGTATAATAGACATACTCTAGTTTTACTGCTAAAAGACAAAATTAACTTAAAGGACAGAAAAGGACATTATCAAAATTATAAAAGTCATATTATGGATATAGAAAAAGACAAGAATATAAAAGACAATATCTCCAAAAATGCAAATTTGTCTAATAATAATATAGACCCTATATCATTTTTTCAGAAAGATGAGACTTTTGTTTTTCTATACAAAAAGACAGAAAAGTTAACGACAGCGATGTATATGATAACAAATCTATTCTCGGACAGTGAGCCGATGAAATGGACATTGCGTAAAAAAATGTCCGACCTTTTGTCTTTTACTTTGGACTACAAAGATTTACCTCAATCTCATTATTATGATTTTGTGCACAATATAAAAACAAAGATTTTAGAAATAGTTTCTTTGCTTGAAGTTTCATCTAGGTCAGGTCTTGTGTCTCCTATGAATTTCTCTATCTTAAAACAAGAATTTTCAAAACTTGTATCGACTTTGGATCAAGCTGAAGGTACTCATAATGAATATGCAAATAAGAGTGTTTTGACTGATAACTTTTTCAATGTTTACGGTAGTTCAAGTGGAAGCAATAAAGAAGCTTTAAACTCAAATACAAATACTGGAGAGAAAGTACAGATTTCTCAAGGACATAATGTAAAGGACACAAAATCCGTATCAGACAACGCTGTAGTAAAGAGGAATTATCGTCAGAATGTTATTGTTGATTTACTAAAGAAAAAGAAGGAAATAGACATAAAAGACATAACACAAGTCATTAGAGATTGTAGTGAGAAAACTATACAAAGAGAGCTAATATCTCTTATCAATTCTGGTGTTTTGAAGAAGACTGGACAAAGGAGATGGAGTAAATACTCACTTGCCTAAAGGTCATTTATTTTTATTTTTGAATACACAAAAATTTTAAATTCAATTTAACTAAGTTAGATTGAATTAATCCTTTGTAGAGGTTGACTTTTTGGCCTATTTTATGAAATAATAGACCTTGTGGATATTTCTGTTAAAAACCTGTTAAAACAGCGTTTTTATATGCAGAGTTATCCACATCATAATTTGGAAGTCTCACAGAGAGAAGATATAATTGCTTTAATAAATGTGTTTAAAACACATTTATTAAAGACAGAATATTACTTCTAAATTTTCAGTAAGAATAAGTACCTTGACAATTAAATATGGATTTATTTTTCCGAAAGACTAGTTCTGCTTTTGACTGCTTCATCTAGAAACTCAGACCAATTCTCGACACTATTTCTTCGCTTTGTGTCGATCTGCTCGGCTCTGCCATATGTGGAGATGTGAGCCTTTATTTTTTGAGCGAAAGCAAATTAAAGTAAAGGCTCCGTGTGAGCGAAATATAAAGTGAAGAAATTAGTATAAGTGTTATAAAAACATTTTAAAGACGTTTTTATTTCATTAAGTATTATTAAGTTTTCGTTTTAAAGATTTTTCGTTTTATTTTTTAATAGTAACGAAACGAGGAATCTAGTATTAAAAACATATATATGAATTTAACAAAATCAAAAACTGCAAAGTTTCTTTCAGCTTTTGTAGGTCTAGCTATGGCTTTCTCTTTCCTTGTAGCACCAGCTACAACTAAAGCTGCTACAGCAGAAGAACTACAGGCTCAAATAACTAGCTTGCTTGCGATGATTCAATCATTGCAATCTCAGCTTGCAGGTGCAGGAAGTACAACAACAGGTACAGGTTATACATTTAATACTAACCTAACTATTGGAAGTACAGGAGCAGATGTTTTGAATCTGCAAAAAGCCCTAAACGGCATTGACGGAACACAGCTTGGAACAGTAGGAGCAGGTTCACCAGGTAATGAAACTTCATACTTTGGTCCTGCAACTAGATCAGCTGTGATCAAATTCCAACAAAAATATGGTATTACACCAGCTGTTGGATACTTTGGTCCAATAACACGTGCAAAATTGAACTCTATGAGTGTTGGCACAGGTACTGGAACTGGTACAGGAACAGGAACTGGAACACTTCCTACAGGAGGTAGCCTATCAGTATTTGCTGGTTCACAACCTGCAAACTCATTAGCACCACAAAGTGCTTCAAGAGTTCCTTTCACAACACTTACACTTACAGCAGGAACTTCTGATGTAACTGTAAATTCAATTACAGTTGAAAGATCAGGATTTGCTCAAAACGCTGTATTTTCAGGAGTTGTTCTTCTTGACTCAAACGGAACACAAATAGGTGTACAAAAATCACTTAACTCAAACAACCAAGCAATGGTTGGTGAGCCATTTGTAGTTAGAGCAGGAACATCTATGACAGTAACAGTTGCTGGTAACATGAACTCTTCATTGGGTTCATATGCTGGTCAAGTTGCTGGTCTAAATGTAGTGGGTGTTAATACATCAGCTTCAGTTGCTGGTTCATTCCCAATAATGGGTGCAATGCATACAATAAACGCAACATTAACACTAGGATCTGCTACAGTAGATCGTTCAACATTCGATCCTGCTTCAACTCAGACAAAAGAAATTGGAACAACAGGTTACAAATTCTCTGGAGTTAGAATAACAGCAGGTTCAGCTGAACAAATTAGACTAAGATCAATAAGATTCAACCAAACAGGCTCTGCTTCTTCAAATGATCTTGCTAATGTAATGGTATACGTTGATGGTACAGCTTACCCTACAACAGTTTCTGCTGATGGTAAGTATTACCAAGCTATGTTCGCAGGTGGTATCTTAATTGACAAAGGTAACTCAAAAGATATTTATATCCAAGGAGATATCGTTGGAACAGATGCTGCAAACAGAACAGTTAAGTTTGATATTGACAGAACAACAGATCTTTACCTAACAGGTGAGACATATATGTACGGTATTACACCTACAGGTTCTGGTGCAGGATTCTCAGCTGGTACACCATGGTATACAGGTTATGCAGTAACAATTTCTGCAGGTTCTATAACAACTATCCAGAAGGCAACTTCTGTAGCTGCACAGAACATCGCAGTAAATGTTCCTAATCAAGTACTTGGTGGATTCCAAACTGATATCAAGGGTGAACCTATATCAGTTCAGTCAATGACATTCTCACTTGCTACAACAGGTACTGCTGTCGGTACACCTTCAGTGATAACAAACATCACTATAGTTGACCAAAACGGTGCTGTTGTTGCGGGCCCAGTTGACGCTACAGTTTCTGGAGCAGGAACTCAATCAGTAACATTTACTGATACAGTTACATTCCCAGTAGGTGCAAGGACATATACTCTAAAAGGTAGACTTCCTTCATCATTCGGAGATGCTGCTACAATCATAGTTTCTACAACACCTTCAGCATGGACAAATGTTAGAGGAGAAACTACTGGAAATACAATTACAATCAGTACTGGAACATTCCAGATGAATACAATGACAGTGAAAGCTGCAGCTCTAAATGTGACTGCTGCGACTTCACCATCAGCACAAAATATTGTTGCTGGTGCTCAAGATGTTGCGTTCTCAACATTCCAGTTTGATGCTTCACAATCAGGTGAAGATGTAAGATTCTCAACATTGCCTGTAACATTCGGAGGATCTTCAACATACAGCAATTTGACATCATGCCAATTGTTTGATGGTTCAATAGCTCTAAATACAGGTTCAAATACATTGAACCCTACAGCAGCTGCATCAACAATTACATTTGATCAACAATTAGTAGTTACTAAAGGAACAGTAAAATCACTTACATTTAGATGTAATGTTGGTTCATCAGCTTCTGGTACATACCAGATTGGTATAACTTCTGCTCCTACAGTAACAGGAGTGACTTCAGGAGTTTCTGTAGGAACTACAGGTACATTCCCAGCTAACGGTCAAGTTATGACAGTTGGTTCTGGATCACTTACAGTTTCTTCAGACTCATCAAGCCCTTCATACACAGTAGCCGCTGCAGGTTCAACTGGTAATATAGCTAATGTGATTAAATTTAGAGCAACAAATGAGGCTGTAAACCTAAATAGAATAAGCTTGAAGCTTGATACAAACTTTGCTTCAACTTCTGACTTAGTTTCAGTTTCTATCTGGGATGGTGGTACACAAGTTGGTTCAGCAGTATTCACTGGAACAAGTGGTTATGCTACATCAACTCTAAATACACCAGTGTTGCTTCCAAAAGATCAAGATAAGACTTTGACAATCAAGGTTGACCTTGCTTCAATTGGTTCATCATTCCCTGGAACACAAGGAGACCTAGTCAAGGTTGATGTTAACGGATCTGACACAACAGGTACAAGAGGTACCGGAGTTGGTTCTGGAAACACAGTCAACGCTTCAGGTTCAACATCAGTTGCTGGTATAAGATTGTTCAAATCATTCCCAACACTAGCACTTGATACACTTGGTTCTACAGGTGTTGCAGATGGAAGACTTATGAGATTCAAAGTCACAGCTAATTCAGCTGGTTCTATAGGAATACAGACTATGAAATTCTCTGTAGCTACAACATCAGCAACAGTTACAAACGTAGCTTTGTATGCATTCAATGACGCTTCTTACTCTTCTCCAATATCTGGACAAGGTACAAGTGGACAAATTGGATCTACAGCTTCTACAATTCCAAACAATGCAGCGTTTACAATTAGTCCTACAACAAACCCAGTTCAAGTTTCAGCTGGTCAAACAGTTTACTTTGAACTTAGAGGTTCAGTTGCAGGTGTTACAACAGGTTCATCTGTAGTAACTTCACTTCTAGGTGACTCATCATACGATGGTCTAAAGGCTGCTTCAGCAGTTTCAGGAAACTTTGTATGGTCAGGTAACGCTACAACAACTTCATCAGCAACACATGCTGACTGGTCAAACGGTGCAGCCCTTCCAGGCTTCCCATCATCTGGCTTGATCCAAACAAGATCTAATTAATCTTTGATTGGTAGAAGTTTGGGTTTACACTCAACAAAAAACCACCTTCGGGTGGTTTTTTGTTTTATATAGTGTTAGAATATTCCACATATGGAAGAGATAATTAAGACGAAAAACTTTGGTTCAAAGTATAGAAACACATTATTAGTTTTACTTGGGATTTTAGTCTTGTTTGCTTTGTATATGATTTTTGACAGAGGAGGAGAGAAAGATAAGATGGCAGAAGAAAATCTATTTGCAACAACTACTTCTGATTCTGAAATAAAGACAAATGACATTGTCTTTACTGGTTCAGGAGATTATAAAATCGAACAAGTCCCAATAAACGATGAAAGAGGAGGACTTCCTTCTGGAATGCCAAACTTGGATAGACAGATTTCTTTCGCAACAAATATAAATTTTGATGAGTCAGTCAAAAATACTTTGATAGAAAAAATAAAAGGACTACAAAGTACTTTAAAGGCAGATCCAACTAATTTTCCTACATGGATTGATTTGGGTATTTACTACAAAATGATTGGAGATTTCAACGGGGCAATAGATATTTGGGTTTATGCTACAAAACTTTCGCCTACAGATTTCGTGTCCAGAGGGAATCTAGGAAATATCTATGCTTATAACCTAAAAGATATGGCACAAGCGGATGTCTACTATAAACAAGCTATTTCTAAAGATCCTTCGCAAGTTTACCTTTATATCCAACTAGCTGAGGCTTATAGAGATGTCGGGAACAATAAAAACAAAGCTTTAGAGGTGGTAAACCAGGGACTTATAGCAAATCCAAACAATCCCGCATTACTAAATCTCAAAGAAAATCTAGAAAAGTAAAAAAACAAAAATCCAAGCACTGTCTTGGATTTTGTTTTATAAAAATTATGAAAAAAGAAAAAATAGATAAATATTCAACGAATTATGAAAATTTATATAAAATTTTAGCGTCTTGTTTAGTTTTATTTTTTGCTGGTTTTTTGTTTACTTCTGCATATTTTGCGCAATTTATTCTAACAACCCCATCTTCTTCAGTTTCCTTAGCATCTCTTGAGAGTGCTACTTTGGATTTAGCTATTACTCCACGAGGGTCTTTTGATGAAGGTGAGACCATGGAGTTCCCATACAAAATAAGTAGATATGATATATGTAATGAATATAACGAAGATTGGGAATGTACAGATCAAGTTCCAAATTTATGTCCATATATTTCACTTAGCCCTAAAGGTGAAGAGTCTACAGAAATTGGTTTTTCTAAACAACCTCCATTTTTTTCGAGCTTGGCAGAAGGACAGCTGAGTAGTCCAGATGACTTGCTGGATAATTGGGGGCTTACTATTACATCACCTTGTTTTGAAGGACAATGTCCTGCCAACTATGATAGCTATTCAAATGGTAATCCATTACCTCAATCCCTTAAGGGTCAGGTTTTTAAGTGCAATATCGTGGTTGAGTCAACTGAAAGACCTCCTCTAGTAAAGAGGTTTATCGGTAGTAGTCTTGCTTATGCGCAAACATATGTATTAAATGAAATTGAAGTGTCGGCAATACTTACAGGGGAGTATACTCCTGAGCCGGAAGGCAATTCTAGTGTTTTATTTATCCCGGGTATTATGGCGAGCAGGCTCTATAAGCAAGGTAATAGTTTAGAAGATCAATTATGGGAACCGATAAGTAGATATGATGTTGCAGAATTGTACATGGATGAAAATGGCCAAAGTATAAATCCAAATATTTATACTAGAGAAATAATAAAAGAAATAAACCTTCCTTTTTCCGGACAAAATATTTATAAAAGTTTTTCAAATATGATGGATAGTTTAGTTTCAGATGGATTGATAAAAGAATGGAAATCTTACCCTTATGATTGGCGTTATAGTGTGGACGATATTTTAGAGACTGGAACGCAATATCAAAATGAAACTAAAAATCTCATAGATGTTTTAGAAAATCTAGTTCAAAATTCAGATAGTGGAAAAGTGATAATAATAGCTCATAGCAATGGAGGGCTTTTAGCAAAGGCTTTACTTAAAAAATTACAAGATAATAAAAATGCTGGGCTGAGTAATTTGATAGATAAAGTGGATGTCTTGGTGCTAGTCGCTGTACCACAGATAGGGACAGGTAAGGCTGTGCCAACTTTACTTCATGGCTATGATCAAAAATTATTAGGAGGTTTAATTATGAACGAATCTCAAGCAAGAATCCTAGGTGTAAATATGCCAGGTGCTTATGGGCTTTTGCCTAGTAAAGAATATATAAACAGAGTAACTGATTCACCTATTTCTTTTGATTTTGGAGTTACAACAAATATTTTTAATGATGCTTATGGTAATGTTATTGATTCTTATGCAGAGTATAAAAATTTTCTTTTTGGTGGAGAAGGCAGAGAAAACCCAAGTATAGAAAATACAGGTTATCCTATAAGATTATCACAGAGTTTGTTTAATAAAGCAGAGGATTTACATAATCAAATAGACAATTGGATACCACCTGAAAGTATGAGAGTTATAGAAGTTGCCGGTTGGGGATTGGATACTGTAGCTGGATTTAATTACTACTCTAAATACACAGGGTGTAAAAATACACAAGAAAATTGTAAAGATGGGTATATATTAGATTCCAGACCAGTATTTACAATAGATGGAGATAAGACGGTAGTGGTACCAAGTGCTCAATATATGTCAGGTGATAACGTGGAGCAGTATTGGGTGGATTTAAATAGGTACAACGAAGACAATATTAGTATATTTGGTAAAGAACATAAAAATGTTTTAGAGACCAGTTATATAAATAACCTAATTCAATCTGTGTTAAATAGAGAAGAAATAGCTACAAATTCTTACATAAAAGATTCAACCCCATTTTATAATGAAAATAGATTAAGACTATCTATCCACTCTCCTGTAAAAATTGGAGCATATGATAATGAAGGAAACTTTACAGGTAAAGTTTGTGAAGAAGGTGTGGATTTTTGTTATATAGAAGAAGGTATAGTAAATAGTTCATATATGGAATTTGGTGAAGGAAAATATTTGAACCTGCCTGAAGAAGAGTTAGACAAAGTTGTTTTAGAGGGTACTGATGTGGGAACATTTACTTTTGAGGTTGAAAAGGTTTTACCAGGTCAAACATCAGAGACTTACTACTTTAAAGATATTCTGGTTACTCCACAAATGAAAGGCGAGTTTAGTTTAAGTCAAATGAATGGACCAGAGCTTCATATAGACGTAGATGGTGATGGGATAAATGATTTTCAAATAGATCCTCAGGACGATTTTGATCCAATTTTCTACTTGGAAATAATGAAGAAAACTGTCCAAAGTTTAGACTTAAAAGAAAATAGAAAAAATAATTTTATAAAGAGGATAGACAGGGTGATAAAACTAATAAATAAAGGTAAAATAGATAAAGCGGGATTAAGGGCAGAAAAATTTACTGAAGTTCTAGAAAAAAGATTGGATAAAAAAGATTCTGAAAAACCAAAACCGGGAAGACTTACTAAACAACAAGCAGAAGATTTATTAGTTATGTTAGAAAATTTATTAAATTATTTAGAATAAAATGAATACTAAAATTTTCGGTGCATTTATCTTTTCATTTGTGATATTGGGACTAGTGTATTATATAAATCCTTATATAAATTTTTATAACACAGAATTTATTCATCCTTTTTTTTGGGCACTATTACCTATATCAATCTTGCTTCTGGTTATTTCATGGTTTAAAAAAATTGATATAAGAAATATTGTAACAACAATATTTGTATTCGGAATAATTGAATTTATCGTTTTATTTAATATTGATACAACATGTTCACCTATGATTTGTTTCAGTAGAAACATGGTGGCTCTTTGGTTGTCTTCTTTATTTTCATTAATATATTTTATTTATTTATTAATAGCTGATGATAGGAAGTACTCTAAATAATTACAATAAATTTTATTTAATAAATCTATAACGAAAGAGCAATAGCACTAGACATTTTAATATTTGATTTATATAATTTGTATATGTCACAATATCTGAATAAAAGCTTTTACAAGTTTCTCTTGGGTTTTGTGGCTATTATTGCCATAAGTTTCACCCTTCTTTCCTTTGCTAAGATTTTTGATGAGAATCAGGTAAAAGCAGAAGATAACCCAATCACACAATAAGATAAACACTTGGTCTTGCCCAAGTGTTTTTTATTTACAAAAACATGAAAAAAATAATTTTTATTTCACTTTTAGTCTTTTTATCAAATTTTAGTATTTTGCTAGCAGAGACATCTCAATTTGTTTTTTCGACAGATCCTCAAACAATAAAGCCAGGAGAAATATCTGGAACAATAACAGTACAATCCCAAAATAGTTCCGGTATATCGGAGCCAATATCTGAAACTAATGATTTGATTTTTACTTCTACATCTGGAACAGGAGAGTTTTTAAATTCTTCTGGTAATCCAGTATCTACTACAATGAGTAAAAATACTTCAAATAGAACTTTTTATTACAGAGATTCTTCAGAGGGCAGTTTTACTCTTACTGTAAAAGCTACAGGAAGAGATAGTCAAAAATCTTTTACTGCTACCCAAAACATAACTATCAGTAGTACTGCTGTAGTGGTGGAAGAAACAAACGATGGGGATTCTACAGAAAGTGATTCGGAAACGGATTCAAGTGTGGACACATCTTCTTCTGCTCATTCAAGTCCTGCGCCCTTAAACTCCACAAAGGAAAAGGTTTCTTTTGAGGTTTCTGCTGGTAGGGACAGACTCGCCACAGTGGGTAATAGTATTGCTTTCAAAGCTGTGCCAGTAAAATCTACAGGCATAGATTCTTCGAACATTTCTTATGGTTGGTCTTTCGGAGATGGTTCAACTGGTACAGGTATTAGTCCAAGTCATTCATATGAGTTTCCAGGGGAATATATTGTAGTTTTGAATGCCGGTATTTCTGACTATCAAGGTGTATCTAGATTGAAAGTAAAAGTAGTAGCTCCTGTGGTTTCTATAAGCAAAATAGATGGTGGACTAGAAGTTTATCAGACATCTGGTGCAGAGATAAATCTAGGGGACTGGTACCTAAAGAGTGGGGTGAAGCAGTTTATTATTCCAAAAGATACTCTTCTTCCGACGGGGAAGAAAATAATTTTTTCTGATAAATTGACCGGACTATACTCTGCAAAAATAGAGCTTTATAATCCGCTTGGGCAACTCTTTGCTGAGTATGGTATGGAAGCAAATCTAGAAGATAAACCTTCTTCTTTTATTTCTGAACCACAGGATCTTTCTTTATCTGATGTTGAAAGAGAAGTGAATAAGATTCAGCTAGCCCTAAACGAAATCTCACCACAAGTCGTAACTCAATCAATTGTCGCTTATGCACCTCCACCAGTGCTGACTCCTTCAAAATCACAAACTCCTCAAACTCCTCCGGCTCCAAAAAGTGTTCTTTCAAATATTCCCGCACCAGTTTTCTCTCCCAGTTCTACGACTCCAGAAAATTTAGTAGCAAATTCTTTTGAAGTTTTTGTAGCCCCAGAAGAAAAAGGAATGGTCAGTAAAATTTTTTCTTGGCCAATGAAGGGGTTTAGTTTTGTCAAAGGTGTTTTGGGTATATAATGAAAATTAATATGACAGATATAAAACTTCAGGTAGGTGTAAAGATTTTTTTAAAAAATCCAGAAGGCAAGTTTCTTTTGGTTAAAAGAAACTCTGATAAATATAAAAATGTAAAAGGCGAGTGGGATATTGTAGGAGGAAGAATAGATCTTGGTTCAGATCTTTTATCAAATCTTCGTAGAGAAGTTATGGAAGAAACAAAGCTCCAAATAACCTTTGAACCAAGATTGGTATATGCTCAAGATATAATTTCAAACGAGGAAAAGCATGTTGTCAGACTTTCATATATTGGAGATACCCAAGGTGAACCAGAACTGGATTTAGAGGAAAATATTGAATATCAATGGTTAACTCTGGAAGAATTAACAACCAAAGAAGATTTAGATATTTATGTTAAAGATATCTTAGATAAAGGTTTGTTAGAAAACATCATTTAGCCGTTACTATCTGTTGACAAAAAGTTGTTTTCATATAATATGTAGCTCATAAGGTCAAAGACAGTAGATGAGGTTTTTCTCTCAATTGGGCCACTGGCTCTGTCTACCGAGACACGAAAAAGTTACACTTTTTCTATTTCTCCGACCTTAGGTCGTTTTTTTATTAAAAAAATACAAATTACAAATGCCGATATCAAAAGATAAAAAGGTAGAAATTTTTGATAATTTGAAAAAAATTATCAAGGGTTCAGTTTCTTTGGTTTTTGTAAATTTTCACAGGCTTCCTGTTTCAGAGTCTTCTCTTATGAGAAAAACTTTGAGAGGTAAAGGAGTTGGTTATATTGTAGCAAAAAAAACTCTTGCCAAAAAAGCTTTGGGTGAAAGTGGGTTTTCTGGAGAAGCTCCAGATATGCCGGGAGAACTAGGAATAGTTTACGGTACAGACTTACTAGATCCTGCTCGTGAAATATATGAATTTCAAAAGAAGTTTGATAAGAAAATTTCTATCATAGGTGGAATATTTGAAGGGGAATACAAGAATCAAGTAGATATGATGACTATTGCTCAGATTCCTGGTATGAAAACTCTTCAAGCTCAATTTGTAAACCTTATCAATTCTCCTATACAGGGATTTGTTATGGCATTAGATCAGATTGCAAAGAAAAAAGCTTAAAACCAACAAAATCACTTCATCTGCGTTGTTGCGATTCAAATTTGTTCGCTCACCGTACTTTTGTACGACTAGCTCACAAATTCTCTCGCGCCTAGCATCTAAAGCAATTTTGTAGGTTTTATAAAACGGAAAAATTATAAAGTTAGATTATTAAATTAAAAATATTATTATGGACGAAACAAAAAATACAAATGCAGATGCGGCGGTAGAAACTACAGAAACAGTAGCTACTCCTGCTACTCCTGTAGAAGAAGTTAAAGCTCCTGCACCTGCTCCGGCTTCTGCAAAAGAGGAATCAAAAGTAGAGGAGAAGTCAGTGGAGACTCCTTCAAAGTTTAAAACAATTGTTGATGCAATAGAAAAAATGTCAGTACTTGATTTGCATGAACTTGTAAAACATTTAGAAGAAAAATTCGGTGTATCAGCTGCTGCAGTTGCAGTGGCCGCTCCAGCTGGTGCTGGTGCAGGTGCCGCTGAAGAAGCAACATCATTCAATGTAGAACTTACAGATGGTGGTGCTCAGAAAGTTGCTGTGATCAAGGCTGTTAAAGAAGCTTTGGGATTAGGACTTAAAGAGGCAAAAGATATGGTAGATGCTGTTCCATCTATGCTAAAAGAAGGAATGAAGAAAGATGATGCAGAGGCTTTGAAAAAAGCGATAGAAACTGCAGGTGGAAAAGTTACATTTAAGTAATCTAAGTTTTAAATAAAAATAAAAGCCACTCTCGCGAGAGTGGCTTTTGTTTATTAGAGGGTTCTATTTTTAGAATTCCATCAACATAAATTTATAGAGATAAACAAAAAATTTTACTATTTCTTGGGCATATTCTTTTTTTGTAAAAGAGTGACCGGCTATCACGACCTCTATCTTGTAGCCATCAATTTTTAAGTGTCTGCTCAAGAACCAGATGCACATTCTTACTCTGGGAGAGTGCCCGAGGTTTGTTGAGAAATAAATTTTGGCATTAGAACAAGAAGAATTTTTAATTTCTTGTTTTACATACTGCAGGGCATATCTAACTTCTTCGTATGTGCCCCAAGCTAGGGGATTTGAATATGTTTCTACCCATTCGATTTCTCTTTTTGTGTAATTCATTAGTTGATAGCTGAGAGTTTTTTTGGACTGTTTATCGCCTAAGCTTTTTTTTGAATAACCTGCAAAAGATAAAAACAAGATATGGTACTTACCATAGATGCTGATTAGCTCTTTAGCTTTTTTTATTAGAACATCACATCGACTCTTTGAGCCGTGACCTCCTCCATTTTGGATACGGTCGTAAGCTAGTGGGACAAAGTATAAAACCACATCATACCTCCGCTCTAAAACTAGCCCAAAGATGAGAGAGTGTCAATGTTAGCTTTTTCCTCTATTTTTTCCTATAATACCTTCGATGGACCCCGTTAGAAATAACGGAGATTAAAAATATCGCAGCAAGATTTATTCAATAATTTTAATATGAGATTGTAATCAGGTTTATAATCTTCTATTTCTAACAGGATGGAAATATTATCAAAACTTTTCGGAAATGAAGCAAAAGTAAAAATCATGAGATTGTTTCTTTTTAATGAAGATACTGTTTTTGACACAGGGGAAATTTCTGATAGGGTAAAAACCGATGTTTCTAGAGTCAGAAAGGAAGTAAATCTTTTGGAAAAGATTGGGTTGATAAGAAAAAAGACAAATAAGAATTCTAAAAAAGTAGGATTTGTTTTAAATAAACAATTTGGTTATTTGACACCCCTTCAAAATTTTTTGATAAATGTAGAACCATTTGATCAGAAAGAAATAATAAGAAAAATCAGTAAAATTGGTTCTATAAAATTAATTATTGTAGCAGGTGTTTTTATACAAGAACCAGAGAGTAGAATAGATATTCTAATTGTAGGGGATAATATAAGAAATGGAGTTCTAGAAAATACAATAAAAGCTTTGGAAGCTGAAATAGGGAAAGAACTTAAATATGTCTGTTTTACCACAGAAGATTTTAAATATCGCATAAGAATGTTTGATAAGCTTATTAGAGATATATTGGATTACCCACACAGAAAGGTCTTGAATAAGATTGGTATTATTGAATAAGTCCTATATCTTATTCACATCACTGGTCTTGCTTGTATAGAAATGGCAAATATATAGTGATATAATATAATTATTACTAATAATAATTTAATTTATCATGATTGTAGACACATGGGGTCAAGTTTTAACTAATTCCTTTCAGGCTTTGTGGGCTGGAATCATCATGTTTATTCCAAGTCTTATTGTAGCTTTAGTTATACTAGCTATCGGTTGGGCTATTGGAGCGATCATATCTAAAGGGATTTCAAAATTCATGGATATGATTAAATTTGATGAGTCTCTAAAGAAAGCGGGTTTTGAAGAATTCGTTAAAAGAGCTGGACTAAATCTAAACTCAGGACATTTTCTAGGTAGCTTAGTGAAGTATTTTATAATACTTGTCTTCCTTATAGCTTCTTTTGATGTTTTGGGTCTGGGACAAGTTACATCATTTCTACAACAAATCGTTCTAGGTTATTTGCCACAGCTTATAATAGCTGTACTTATACTTCTAGTTGGGGTTGTTGTTGGAGATGTAATGGGTAGAATAGTTGTTGCTTCTTCAAGGACAGCTAGACTACATTCAGCAAATCTTTTGGGTGCTGTAACAAGATGGGCAATTTGGATTTTTGCCATACTAGTAGCTCTGTCACAAGTAGGTATTGCTGGAGCGTTTATACAAACTCTGTTTACAGGATTTGTAGTTGCGGTTTCACTTGCTCTAGGACTTGCATTTGGTCTTGGAGGACAAAATGCTGCGGGAAGAACAATAGAGAAAATCCAAAATGAGATCGCTCATAGGGATTAATTTTTTAAACAAATTAGCCAAAATAAAAGACTCCCAAAAGGAGTCTTTTATTTAAGTCTAAAATTGTTGACAAATAATTTGGTTCGTATATACTTCTAAACATTGCAGAATATGTTAAAAATTCACTTAATTTTGGAGCGGAATAGATAATGCTTTCTTAAGTGTTGTCGAAAAACCCCGCTCTCAAAGCGGGGTTTTTATAACCCAAAAGTGAACATACTGAACGAAAGAACTTTGACATTTAAATACCACCACACCAATGTTTTCTGAGGTCTTAATTCGGTGTAGGTGGAAAGGTAAGCTAATCAATTTATTTGATTAGAATTGTAAAAAGTAAAAAATGTTACAGAAATTAATTTCATGTAACAGGATGAAGTTTTGTGGTTTTTAAATTTCCTAATGGGAAATTTAAGAGCATATGGTGGATGCCTTGACTCTAAATAGCGATGAAAGACGTGGCATGGCTGCGATAATCTTCGGGGAGGTGCCTAGCAACCTTTGATCCGGAGGTCTCTGAATGGGGAAACCTGTACTACTTCGGTAGTACGCCCCGCCGATTGGGCGGGGTGCTCACCCAGGGAAGTAAAACATTTCAGTACCTGGAGGAAAAGAAAACAATGTTCGTAAGAACGACATTTCCTTAGTAGCGGCGAGCGAAAAGGAAGAAGCCCAAACCACCCTCCTATCTTTGATTTCCAATTTTTTGGGATCAAGGATGGTAGGGTGGGGTTGTAAGGCAGAAACGTCATTTTTAAAATGAGAGAAGTTACAAAATGTTGTGTTAACAGAATATGCTGGAAAGCATAACCCTAGAGGGTAATAGTCCCGTAAGTGAAAATACTAACATCTTCTTTGTTTCTGTTCTTGAGTACTTCGAGACATGAATAGCTCGGGGGAATCTGCCGGGACTAACCGGTAAGGCTAAATATATTTAGAGATCGATAGTGAACTAGTACCGTGAGGGAAAGGTGAAAAGTAGCCCGATAAGGGCGGTGAAATAGACCTGAAACCATATGCTTACAAGGAGTCGGAGCGGGCATTTATGTCCGTCACGGCGTGCCTATTGAAGAATGAGCCAACGAGTTAATGTATGCGGCCTATGCCTAAGGGGTTTGTCCCCCGGAGGCGCAGGGAAACCGAGTGTGAATAGCGC